>CALHVP010000195.1 GCA_938038975.1 uncultured Maribacter sp.
AGTAAATCAAATCAAATCTCAAATCGAGACAACAACATCTGATTACGATAAAGAAAAATTACAAGAGCGTTTGGCTAAATTAGCTGGTGGTGTAGCTGTTCTTTATGTTGGTGCTGCTTCTGAAGTAGAAATGAAAGAGAAGAAAGACCGCGTAGATGATGCTTTACATGCAACTAGAGCAGCTGTAGAAGAAGGTATCGTTGCTGGTGGAGGTGTTGCTTTAGTAAGAGCTAAATCTGTTCTTACATCAGTAGCTACGGAAAATGAAGATCAAGCAACAGGATTACAAATTGTAGCTAGAGCTATTGAAGCTCCCTTGAGAACTATTGTTTCTAATGCTGGAGGAGAGGGTTCAGTTGTAATCGCAAAAATTCTTGAAGGAAAAGGTGATTATGGATATGATGCTAAATCTGAACAATATGTTGAGATGACAAAAGCTGGTATCATTGACCCTAAAAAAGTTACTAGAGTAGCTTTGGAAAATGCAGCTTCTGTTGCCGGAATGATTTTAACAACAGAATGTGCTTTAACAGACATTAAAGAAGATGCTCCAGCTATGCCGCCAATGGGCGGAGGCGGTGGAATGCCTGGCATGATGTAGTGGCGAACCGCCACAGGCACTTATTAGCTTCGTTGCTAAAATATGTCTAGTCCTAAATAATCGATACAGATTATTAAAGGATTAAAATTTATTAATTAAAGCTGAACAATGATATCATTGTTCAGCTTTTTTGTTTTGTACTGTTTTCTTTTTAGGATTTGCTGTTTGTGCATTTGTAGTGGAGTTAACATGTGATTTGATAGATGTGGTCTTCTATCATTATAAATAGCTATTGCATTTTTAATGAGTTTTTTCTTTAGCGTTAAGTCTTTTATATTTTTAGCTATATCAAACTCTTGCTTTAATATTCCATTGATTCTCTCTGCAATTGCGTTTTCATAGGGGTCATACTTTTCTGTCATACTAGATTTTATATCATTACTTTTTAAAATTTTTTGATACTCATTAGCACAATATTGTAGACCTCTGTCTGAATGATGTATTAAAGGTCTTGCTTTATATTCTCTATTTTTTACAGCCATATCCAAGGCTCGTAAAGAGCCGTCCAAGGATAAACTATGGGACACATCATATCCGCAGATTTTCTTTGAATAAGCATCTGTAACCAGCGCTAGATAGGATGGGTTGGTTCTACTTCCAACATAAGTAATATCGCTTACCCACACAGTTTCTGGTTTTTCTATCGCTATCATGCTAACAAGATTCTTATGCTTTCTAAAGCGGTGATGGGAATCTGTTGTGATATGATAGCTCCGCTTAGGTTTTATGAGCATATGATTAGCTCGTAATATTCTAAAGAGCTTGTCCCTACCAACCTGCAGTACAGCTAATTTATCCTTGAGCATATAATATAATTTACGTGTTCCTAGTTTAGGCATATAGCCTCGTATGGATTGAACTAATGCAATCACCTTTTGAGCAATTGACTGCTTGTGAACTTTTGACTTGATACTTCTGTAGTAAACCTGTCTGTTTACCCCGAGTAAATCACAGGTAGAAACTAAGGTTTCTTTGTGTTCTTCTTTGTAGTGGTCGATAACTCGGGTTTGTAATTTTTTCTGATTTGGATGTCATATTCCTTTTCGGCCATATCAACAAGCATATCGAAGATGATAACCTTTTTATCAGCCCGTTGCGCGAGATGCTCAGCTCGCGCCTTTTGCTTTTCAAGTAGTTTTACTTTTGCCTCTAATTCAAGGATTTTCTGTTCAGGTGTCTTGATCACGATAGTTCGGGATTGATGTTCCCAATCAAAGTTACTATATTTTCTGAGCCATTCACGAACTGTGGACTTTGCCTGTATGCCATATTTATGGCACGCTTCTGTTCTACTTAATTGACCTAACTCAATTTCTTGAACTACTTGAAGCTTAAAAGAAATCGAATGATCTTTTTGAGTACGCTTTACATACCCTGTGGTTTCTGATGTTTTCATTACACTATCAATTTAGTGTATCGCTATTTCAGGACTAGACAAAGCTTAAATACTAAAAACCCCCAACTTTTTAAGTTGGGGGTTTTTTATAGTACATATGAAGTCAGTATGAAGCCTATGGGTTTCATACTGACTTTTTTTTGAGCCTATTTTTTAAAGATATAACGTGTAATGAAGATACCGGAGCCATCTCCTTTACCACTGTCACTTTCAACTGCACTTGTAACGAAAGCCAGTTCCCAGCCTTCAGCAACCATTGCGTTTATTTTAGATGTGATGATAGCATCATTCGCTGCAATATTTTGAAAACGAATACCTGCAATATTGAAAAAGTTCAATAATTTAGTTTCATCAAAATCTTTTACTCTAATCTCGTTTCTTTTTGATTTATTACGAGTGTTATCCTCTTCAGTTTGAGTGGATGTAAATTCAGAGTAGTCCTTTTCTTCATTACCATCAATGATTCTTGAACGGCCAAGACCACTAGATACAATAGATTCTACACTTGTGATTACTTTGTATTGCTGTGCATGTATCTCAAATGTGCAAGCAAGTGTTACTAAAGCGATAAAAATAATTTTTTTCATAATAATTGGATTGGTTTAATTAAGTAAAGTATTAAAACTATTGCTTAACACAACGTACATAAAGTTATAAAATTGTTTCTTTGTTAATCTAGTAGTTGAAATCTAGTAATTTAAATGAAGGGAATAGTATATAAATCTACCGGTAGTTGGTACTACGTAAAAGCGGAATCTGGAGAATTTTACGAATGTAAGATTAAAGGTAAGTTTCGGATTAAAGGCATCAAAAGCACCAATCCTATCGCTGTAGGGGATAAGGTGAATTTTGAGGTGGAAACTATTGGTGATGAGACAATAGGGATTATCCACGAGATAGAAGACCGTAAAAATTATATTATTCGTAAATCTGTAAACCTATCTAAACAGACGCATATCATTGCCTCTAACTTAGATCAGGTTTTTTTATTGGTAACTTATAACAACCCTCCCACATATCCCGTATTTATAGATCGCTTCTTAATTACTGCAGAAGCATATCATATACCTGCTGTGATACTGTTTAATAAAGTTGACACATATTCTGAAGAGGAATTAGGAGAGGTTAAGTTTCTAGCGGCCTTATATCGTAAAATTGGGTACACATGTATTGGAATTTCTGCTTTGACCGGCAAGAATATAGATACGGTAAAGGAAATGATGAAAGGTAAAACATCTATGTTTTCAGGTCATTCAGGTGTTGGTAAATCAACTTTGGTAAATAGTATTGAACCTAACTTAGATATTAAGACTAAAAAAATATCTAAACAACACTTGCAAGGACAGCATACAACAACCTTCGCAGAAATGTATGATCTTAGTTTTGACGCCCGTATTATAGATACACCTGGTATTAAAGGTTTTGGAATTGTAGATATGGAAGCTGCTGAAATAGGAGCGTATTTCCCTGAGTTTTTTGAATTAAAACAACACTGTAAATTTAATAATTGCATACATGTTGATGAGCCAAAATGCGCTATTAAAGATGCATTAGAGGATGGTGATATTGCATGGAGTAGGTATCAGAGCTATTTACAGATGATAAAAGGGGAAGATGAACATTATCGTGTAGATATTCATGATGAAAAGAAATGAAAGTAGTCATACAAAGAGTTTCAAGCGCTAGTGTAACAGTTGAAGGAAAGATTATTTCTAAAATAAATAAGGGACTATTAATTCTTTTGGGTATTACAGATGGTGATTCTCAAAACGATATACTATGGTTAGTAAGAAAAATTAGTAACCTGCGCATCTTTAATGACGAAAATGGCATTATGAATTGTTCTTTGCTAGATATGGAAGCAAATGCCATTGTAGTAAGTCAGTTTACATTGTACGCATCAACTAAGAAAGGAAATAGACCATCTTACATAAAAGCTGCTAAACCAGACGTTGCGATTCCTATATATGAAGCCTTTGTATTAGAACTAGAAAAGGAACTAGGAAAAAAGGTGGGGACTGGTATTTTTGGAGCAGATATGAAAGTCAGTTTATTAAATGATGGCCCTGTTACAATTGTTATTGATACTCAAAACAAAGAATAAGGTATTTCGCCGATTATTGAAGGAATTTTTTTGCTTCATATTGTGAATTGTTTCTATTTTCGAAGCCAAACCAACCTTATGCATCGCTTTATTTTTTCTTTTCTTTTGTTGTTTTCACTTTTCACGTCCGCTCAAGATATAAATTATTCTATCCTAACTATTGATAAAGCTATGGTAAAG
>CALHVP010000196.1 GCA_938038975.1 uncultured Maribacter sp.
AACAGGAATTGATAAAGCAACGGTCGATAAAATCATTACCCATTTAATGACGATCCCGCCTAATTTTACGCCATTAGGTAAAATTAATAGGTTGCTGAAAGGGAAACAAAAACTTCTAGATAAAGGTCAATTAGATTGGGCGATGGGAGAGTTGCTAGCCTATGGCTCTGTCTTATTAGAAGGCAGGGATGTGAGAATGAGTGGACAGGACGTAAGAAGAGGAACGTTCTCTCACCGACATGCAGTTTTAAAAGATGAAAAAACATACGAGCCTTATAACAGACTAGAAGGAATGAGTGGAGAACAAGGTCGTTTTATGATCTACAATTCTTTCTTGTCAGAGTTTGGTGTATTAGGATTTGAGTATGGCTATTCTATGGCGAACCCAGATTCTTTGGTGATATGGGAAGCACAGTTTGGAGACTTTTATAATGGTGCTCAAACAATAGTCGATCAATATATTACCGCAGGGGAAAGTAAATGGGGAAGAATGAGTGGCTTGGTGATGCTCTTACCACATGGTTATGCAGGACAAGGACCGGAACACTCTAGTGCTAGACCTGAGCGTTTCTTACAGGCTTGTGCTGACTTTAATGTAACGGTAGCAAACATCACGACACCAGCTAATTACTTTCATGCGATCCGTAGACAATTTGCGCGACCATTTAGAAAGCCATTAATAGTCATGTCTCCTAAATCTCTACTGAGACATCCACTATGCGTTTCTTCTTTATCAGATTTTGAAACGAACAATTCTTTCCAAGAATTAATAGATGATCCAGAAGTAACTACTGCGGCAGCTACTAAGAAAGTTAAGCGAGTCTTATATTGTTCTGGTAAGGTGTATTATGATTTGCTACAAAAGAAACAAGAAGATAAGCGCACAGATGTAGCTATTGTTCGTCTGGAACAACTTTATCCATTCCCATTACAGCAGATGGATGTAATGAAAAAGAAATATAAAAATGCAGAAGCATTTTGGGTACAAGAAGAACCTTCAAATATGGGGGCTTGGCAGTATTTCTTAGCTTTTTATCAGAACTATGATATTAAGCATATTTCAAGACGTTCTAGTGCTTCGCCTGCAACAGGTTATAAAAAGATGCATGATAAGCAACAGAAAGCATTGATTGCAGAAGCGTTTAGTTAGACAGATTTTATAGTTTTGACTATAAATTGTTGATTAGATCAGTAATTTATTTAAAACACTAATTTGAGGCGGGTAGCAGAAATGCTCTCTGCCTCAAATAATTTTAGGTGGGTACTTTATTTAATTCCTAAAGAATTTCTTAAAGACTTTAAAGCTTTGCTTATCTGGTTTTCTACTGTTTTTATAGAAATGTCTAATTGTTCTGAAATCTCTTGGTAGGACAATTCTTCAAAACGATTTAATACAAAAACCAAACGACATCTAGGTGGTAGACTATCAATTGCTTGATCGATTTCTGCTTGCAAATCATCTGCCATCAAAGTCTGTATAGTAGAAATGTTGTTACTTTTTAAATCTTCTTTAGGTGGGGCGTTTCGTAAATCAATTTTTTGATCTCGAATATAGTTTAAGGTTTTATTTCTAGTAGCTTTTCGTAGGTAGGCAACAATAGAGTTTTTGATTTTCAGCGTTTTTCTTTTCTTCCAAAGTTCATAAAAAACATCTTGCACTAGATCTTCAATAATATGCTCGTCGGGGAGTATTTTATAAGCTGCCTGACACATCGTTGCATAGTACTGACGAAAAAGCCAATCAATTGCTTTTTCATTGTCGGCAGCTATGTAGGCTAATATGTTTTGATTATTAAAGTCAGGCATTTTTTAGTAATTCCTTACATTTTTTAGAACAGAGAGTAGAGATCGTTGCACTGAGAGAGTAGAGACGTATTTCGTTCAGAAGACAATGGAATGTCATCAATTTTAACCGTAATATATCTCTGTTCTCGCTTCTCTGTTCTCACTTCTCCTTACAGCCTCATTTTATTCAGTCGATTTAAATCTCGTTTATTTTCTCGCTCTTTAATAGCGTGTCGCTTGTCGTGTGATTTTTTACCTTTCGTTAAAGCAATTTCTAATTTGACAAATCCTCTGTCTGTGAAATATAATCTAAAAGGAATAATCGACGCGCCCTTCTCTTTTACTTTTCGCTGTAATTTTCTAAGCTCTAATCTTTTTAATAATAATTTTCGATCTCTTCGATCTTCATGATTATTATAAGTGCCGTGTTTGTATGGAGAAATATGTAGACTTCTTACATACAATTCATCTTTTATAAATAGACAATAGCAATCTTTTAAATTCACACTTCCCCCTGTACGAATAGATTTTATTTCTGTACCCACTAGCATGATACCTGCTTCAAAAGTCGATACAAAAAAATATTCGAATTGTGCTTTTTTATTCACTACCTCTCTTGTCGCTACTTTTCTAACTTTTGCCATTTTCTATTGATTAGTTCTTTTTTAAGAAGTCAGATGTCAGATCGTCCTTCCAGGACTGTCAGATGTCAGACTTATGATGTTGACAACGTGGTGTTTTTGATTGTCTTATTAAGTCAGTCAGATTATATTTTGCTATTTAATAGTCGCTTGATTTAGTCTGTTACTAAGACTTTACAGACTATTAAGATTATTCCTAGTTCGCTCCCCTTGGGGTTGGAGAATCGCAAGCAAAAGTGCCTCGTCCTAATGATTCCCCCAACCCCAAGGGGAGCGATTTTGCGTTAATCCTAATAGTTTGCAAATTTCTGGTATAAATCTCAATTATTCAGATACCGCTTGAGTTAACACTTAGGCAGTTTAGATATTTACTCATTATTAAAAAGAGCGTTGTCAACGTAACACTTCTGACCGCCGTAGGCAATCTGACAGCGCAGCGGTCTGACTTCTGACCTCTATTTATTTCATCAAAGCATCATAGACCACATCTTGTACTTTCGGCCTAAAATCACCTGAATATAACTTCTTATTACTCATTTTCGGATAAGTTCTATTAGAAAGAAAGATATAAATGATGTTTTGATCTGGATCGGCCCATGCACAAGTACCTGTAAAGCCTAGATGACCAAAGGTGTTCCAAGATGCTTTTTTGGAAAAATTAGGATCTTTTTGTGGGTTGGTCTCAAAGAGATCAAAGCCAATACCTCGTCGAGTAGAGGAAGGATGTCTCTGTGTAAAAGTCTTAACTGTTTCTGGTGAAAAATATTGTTTACCACCATAATATCCTTCATTCAAAAATAATTGCATAATGACCGCTAAATCTTGTGCATTAGAGAACAAACCCGCATGCCCACTTACTCCCCTTAGCATGGCAGCACCCATATCATGAACATAGCCATGTACTTTTTGTTGTCGCCAATATTTATCATCCTCTGAGGGAGTGATACGGCTCTTAGGAAATTTGTTTAAAGGATTATAGGTCATGGACGTTAAACCTAAGGGCTTATAAAATTGTGTTTGTACATATTCGTCAATCGGTACACCTGATAGGCGATGCACTAATTTAGCAATTAAATAAAAGCCTAAATCACTATAAATATATTTTCCGGGCGTATTCATTGGCGCCTCGTAAATCTGTTTCCATATTTCTTCTTCGAAGTCAGAGCGGAGATACAATTTATCCACTACCTGATTCTCAAAACCTGAACCCGGTGTAGAGCGATAAAATTCCGATAAAGGACGTTTTCTTTTATCAATTGTTTCTTTATAAAATGGGATCCATGATTTTAAACCTGCCACATGAGCCATCACATCTTTTATTAGAATGTTAGACTTGTTGGTATTTTTTAATTCTGGCAGATAATCACTAAAGGGACTTTCAATATCTATTTTCCCTTCATCATATAGCTTCATCATAGAAATAGTGCCAGCCGCTATTTTTGTGATAGAGGCTAAATCATAAATATCTGACGCTTTTACTTTTCTACTCTTGCTATAAGTATGATAGCCATATGCTTTATTGAAAATAATCTTACCATCTTTTGCCACTAAGACTACTCCACCGGGAGATGCTAAGGTATCAACAACCCGTTCCATTAAGCGATCAATTCCTTCATTTAAGATGGTCGAATTGAAGCCTACACTTTCTGGAGTATCATAAGCTATTCTATTAAGTGGTGCTGTGATGACTCCTTTGTTATAAGAGGCTTTTACAGAAGCGGTTACTGGCAATCTGCCGTTAATACCAAATACCCCCATCAATGCTTGTGCCGCTATTTCTTCGGTCATTTCATCTTCATCATAAGCGGTCAGTACCCAATCCATATCGTCAAAGTATTTCAAAGAATAGGGACTACCGAAAACCGTTAGAACTACTTTAGTCTTACTAGATAAAGCTTTTAAAAAGGCTCTTGTACTCGTTGTAACGCCAAATTTTTTACTAGCATAACTACTCATGTCGTGTAAGCCAACCAACACAACATCATGCTTGGATAACTGTGTGAGTAATCCTTGAAAATTACTTTCTGTAATATTTTTAGGTGTTTGAAAATGCTTCATTGCTCCGTATTGATCCAAGGTGTTTTGGAAAACAGTGCCGTATTTTGCGCCGATGCTTAGCGTGGCAATTCTCGTTTGATCTAAGTCTTTTAAAGGAATTAATTTGTCCTTATTGCTTACCAAGGTTAAGGCATTTTGAATGAGCTCCTTTTTTAATTTTTTTGACTTTGGACTATTTAAATCTCTTCGAATATTACTAAGTTCAATGGATGAACTATTGTGTAAATTATAGTTGTACTTGGCGAGTAATATCTTTTTAACACGTTCATTTAGATCGTCAATATCTAGTTTTCTTTCCGCTATATATTGCTTGATCGCTTTTACAGAAGCACTAATATTATCGGGTAATAATAAAATATCATTTCCTGCCAACAAAGCTTCTGCTTCTACCACGCCTGGCTTAAAGTGTTTCGTAACGCCTTTCATTTCCAAGCCATCGGTGAAAATTAGACCTTGAAAATTCATCTTGTTTTTCAATAAATCCGTCACTACTTTAGGGGAAAGAGAGGTGGGTCTATTAAGGGTGCTATCTAGGTTTGGAACATTCAAATGAGCCACCATAAAACTGCCTATT
>CALHVP010000197.1 GCA_938038975.1 uncultured Maribacter sp.
GCTATCATCTTTTGAACAGCTAAAAGTAAGAAAGGCAAAAACCAATAAATAAATTGTTTTTTTCATAGTTTAATTTTAAGATTAATATGTCATTCTGCCTTTATGTTTCAAAAGAACCATAATCTTACCCTTAAACATATTTTATATTCATTGCTCCACGTACTAAGTGTACTTTATTGTCTGATTAGACTATTTCTTCTAAAGAATCATATTAAGAAATGTTTTGTGATACATTTCCTAGGACTGCAAAAAAAGGCTTCACATTTCTGTGAAGCCTTTTTTGTTCTTATATCAATACGAATTAAAATATTGATCTATAAATATTTAATAAAACAATTACTTATTCCCTTGGGTTTTGGCTAATTGTTTCATAAAAGTATTGAGCTTTTCAGTTTCAATTTGTTTAGGGGTTTGTTCGTCTACAATAAGAGAAACATTACCACTAAACACGTGACTTAAATACAAAGGAGATCGTATAGCATCACCTCCTGTATCTGGAGCGGCACGGTGACAGCTAAAGCAATTAATCAGATAGGATGCATCTGTAATTTTATCTGTCGTTGTTTGATACGTTTGTGTAAATGTCTCCATCGTTAAATTTGCAGAAGCCAATGACCCTCTTGCCATTGATCCTGGGATGGCGTCTTTAATATTTCTATACAATGAATTAAGTGTATCTGCCTGCTCTTTAGATGTTAATCCATCCATATTTAACCAAATAGCACCATCATACTGATAATTTTGCCAAACATCTTTTTCAGCTTTTAAGTTAGCAGAAACACACATATTAAGACTATCTATCTTATTATAGTTGTCTGGCTCTGGCTGACTTGTGGCTACGTAATCATTAGGAGCGTATGCGGCTACACCATATTTAAATAATCCAAAAGCTTGATCTGCTTTAACGGCTTTTCCAGACTTCCATCGTATTCCATCAACCCCCGTAACACTTCCTTCCTTAAAAATAAGCGTGTTCGCATCTGAACTTGCTGTATTAGAAGGTACATCAAATATTGGAGCTAAGGAATTGTGTTCAAAGGTTGCCCAGATAAATTCTGGATGATTAATAACAACACCTACTACATGCATTCCTAATAAAGCTACTTCTTCTTTTACTACGGTTCCATCTTTTTGTGTAACCGCTGCCATGGTTGTATAATAGTTCTTTTCTGCAATTTCCTTACTTGGTAATGCTGTTATTGGCACCCAAGAAACTTTAGTTTCTAACGAACCTATTGGAAACGTTGCGTTATTACTTCTAGATAAAGTTCCCTTCTTTATACTGTCTACATACTTCGTAATAGCGGTTTCTAGTGTCTCATTAATATGTATAGAATAATAAACGGTATCAGAAGTCTTACCATCTGCACTATAGCCCGGAATTGTTTGTAAAACGGCATCTAGCCCCGCTTGATTAATACTTGATAATGCAACAGAAGTTCCAGAAGGAATAATTACATCTTGCATTTGATTTGTAACTTGGTTTAAGGAATCTAAGAATAGCGGTTTCCCATTTGCCTCAGGCTTCGTTAACCATAAAAATTTTTGAAATGACCATTGTTGAAACATACAGTTCGTCGTACTTGTTGTATCAAAAGGACTTCCTTTTCCCTCTTCTGGCCCTGGCGTTTGTGAATGTGGAAACCAATCCTTTTCACAACCACAACTAGTAGAGGAACCATAGGTCGCTAAAGCCAAGTCATTAGTGGTCTCGAGTTTTGTTTCAGGTGTTGCTTTTTCTTCCTTTTTTTGGTCACAAGCACTCAAAAAAAGTGACGTAACACCTAAGATGAATATACTTTTTAAAATGATAGATTTGGAGGTCATTGTTTATAGAGTTAATGATTAATATTTCATTTTCAATGAGTTACGAATTTAACAAAATTTTCACAATACTAAATACGTAGAAACACCTGATTTTTTAGGAGGGGATTTGTTATTGAAAGAGTGAAATTAATGCGACAGAACCCTAGGTGTCGGCAAAGAACACCTGAAAGAAATGACGAGGGAGCAGAAACGATTAGATGGATTGTCTCAATCTAAGAAAGGCAAAGATCAAGAACAAGGGTTGGAGCGGTAAGAAAGTATTATTTAGATATACAAACAGCTATTTTTGAATAAGAATAGCTGTTTATAATTATAGGGAATCCAAAGGTCTCCTTTGGCAAGAATTCAAGCTCTACATAACGATAGTGTTTGTAGGAACTTGCTCTTGTTGCCTTTTTTTTTTAGCACCCACAGCTTTCCATACATTCAGCAAATGCGTTGTAATCCGTAGGATGTGCGTTATCACAAAAGGTATAATGAGAAGCACAATCTGTATCTCCAACATGTGTAAGGACAGCTCTTCCTCCTATAACGGATTGTTGATCAATTTTTTTTAACGTTGTGCCTAAACTTGAAATGTTTTTTAACATAGTAATATTTTCTAAGATTAATAATACTCCTAAAATAGTTAAATAACTATAAATAAGCAAATTACGGTAAATCCGTAATCCTGAATAAACTATAATTTAATGGATAAACGGCTCAACACAAGTTAAACCGTCATTTGTTTTACCTATGTTTTACCCACTCCATAAAAAAAGCCCTCACATTTATGTGAAGGCTTGATTTTTCTAGTAGCGGGAACTGGACTCGAACCAGTGACCTTCGGGTTATGAGAAATTTATCTTTTTCAGAAAGTAAAATACTATCTTAAATATAAGAGATCTTTCTAAA
>CALHVP010000198.1 GCA_938038975.1 uncultured Maribacter sp.
AACCAAGAACATTAGCAGCACTAGGGGTGTCGTAATAGCGTAAAGAACGTTTTTGGATATAAAACCCGGTGTACTTTCGCATTTTTTCTTGAAGCTTTGCATAATCCTCTTTTGAGAGTTGAGGTACTAAAACTGAAGGTAGTCTAGGTGAATATACTCTTGCTTTTCGTAGTTTATTTTTGAATCTATCAGTATCTATTCCAAGTAAATCACAAAATTCCAATGTGTCTAGGGCTTTTACCTCTCTAGGGATAACCATGACATCGTATGCGGGATCGTTACCTACTAGTAATTGTCCGTTTCTATCGTAAATATATCCTCGTTCTGGATAATCATAAATTCTTTTTATGGCGGGATCTTCCAAAGCATGATCTGGCGAGAAGCTGAAGATTTGTAGGTATGAAAGTCTAGTAAGGAATGTGATTCCTATGAGAATAATGATAGATGAAAGAAGAATTTTTCTCATTCTTTTTTGGTGCTAAACAAAGAAATGAACAACAAGCATAAAATGAGTGTTGACAATCCAATTACTAGTGTTTTTTGTAAAATTAACAAGCTATTTGAAAAGCTGAAAATTTCTAGGATAAAGTATGTAAAGTGATGTATTATAATTAATAACGCCAAAAAGGTAAATTGTTGTGCCTTAGTGCTGCTGTTTAATTTAAAACTCTGAAATTCATAATTCACTCCAAAAACAAAACGCATAAGAACAGGTCTAAAGTAAGCTATGGTAACCGTTGCTGCAGCATTTATAGCTAAAGTGTCCGAGAAGATATCTACGCATAGACCTAGTAGGAAACTTATAACAAGAAATGTGGTTCTATTCTCTTTAATTGGATACCAGTAAATAAAAAGCACATATACCAAGGGGTTAATAAAGCCAAAAAAATTAAGTTTATTAAATATCAAAATTTGCACTAGTATGAGCAGCACAAATCTTAACGTAGAAATGAAAAAAGGACTACTAATCATTTGATTGGGTTTCTGCTTCTAGTTCTAATATTTCCTTTCGGTTTAAAGCGGTAATAATATACACGTTTTTTACGTTGGTCATATCTGTAAAAAGAGCTACTTCAATAAAATAAAAACTCTTAGAGCTATCAAGGTCAAACTTAGAAATTGTGCCTATTGGAATATTTTCAGGAAAAATACTACTCATGGCACCAGTAACAATAGTGTCTCCTATAGATAATGGTGCTAGTCTAGGAATATCTGTAAGTTGAACAGATGTGTAATCTTTTGTATCCCAAATTAATGATCCAAAATGATTTGAATTTTTAATTTTTGCATTAATTCTAGATTTATCATTTAAAATACTTTGTACAGATGAAAAACCATTGGAAGTGTTTTCTACTATACCCAATACTCCTTTATCCGTAATTACACCCATATCTTGTTGGATGCTATCTTGTTTGCCTTTGTTTATGGTAATGTAATTGCGTTGGTTTGCAAAACTATTTTTAACGATTCTAGCACTAGTTACGCTGTAATTTAGCTTAGTGGTGTCTTGCTTTGCAGTGTATATATTTTGGTTATATAACTGATATCTTAGAAGTTCATTCTCCTTTAATAAGGTTTCATTTTCCTTACCAAGTTCAAAGTATGAATTGATGTTTTCTGATAATTGATAAATACTTCCTGTGAAATAATTAGAAGAATTTAAAAATTTGGATTGATGGTATGAGTGGGATTGAAAAGTGAACACAAATGCAATGAGCAATAGCAGGATGTAAAGTAAAAAAGTCTTATACCGAATAAGAAAATTTATAATCTGCTGCATTCACTTTTAAATTTTCATAAACTCTTAATCATATCAATTCTACGTAAATAATTGATATGATTAAGTAAAATTATTTTATCAGTATGCTCTTGTATCTTTCTAAGTTCTTAAGTGCTATCCCAGTACCTCTAACAACCGCTCTTAACGGGTCTTCTGCTATATAAACAGGTAAGTCGGTCTTTTGTGATAATCTCCTGTCTAATCCACGAAGCATAGAACCGCCACCTGCTAAATAGATACCCGTATTGTATATATCTGCAGCTAATTCTGGAGGTGTTTGAGATAAGGTTTCCATTACTGCATCCTCTACTCTTAAAATAGACTTGTCTAAGGCTTTTGCAATTTCTCTGTACGAAATTTGAACCTGCTTTGGCTTCCCTGTTAATAAATCTCTTCCCTGTACAGATTTTTCATCTGGTGGAGATTGTAAATCTTCAGTTGCTGAACCAATTTCAATTTTAATAGCCTCTGCAGTTGTTTCGCCAACATAAAGGTTGTGCTGGGTACGCATATAATAAATAATATCATTGGTGAAAACATCACCTGCAATTTTTACAGATTTGTCACACACAATACCTCCTAAGGCAATTACAGCGATTTCTGTAGTACCACCACCTATATCTACAATCATGTTTCCTTTTGGTTGCATGATATCAAGACCAATACCAATAGCTGCCGCCATTGGTTCATGAATTAGATACACTTCTTTTCCGTTTACACGTTCCGCAGATTCCTTAACCGCTCGCATTTCCACTTCAGTAATACCTGAAGGTATACAAATAACCATACGTAATGCAGGCGGAAACCATTTTTTCTTTAGTGCCGGAATATTTTTGATAAACATATTGATCATCTTTTCAGATGCATCAAAATCAGCAATTACACCGTCTTTAAGCGGGCGAATTGTCTTGATGTTTTCATGGGTTTTACCTTGCATCATGTTGGCCTCTTTGCCAACTGCAATGATTTTGCCAGTAATTCTATCTCGGGCTACAATAGACGGGCTATCCACTACAACTTTGTCGTTATGAATAATAAGAGTGTTCGCTGTTCCTAAATCTATAGCTATCTCCTCGGTCAAGAAATCAAAAAATCCCATATAAAATTATTTGGTTAGGGTTGAAATGGTGTGTTTCACCGACAAAAGTAATAAAATTAATGCTTAAAATGACGTGTACCTGTCATGACCATTGAAATATCGTTCGCATTGCAATAATCCACACTCAATTGGTCCTTTATAGAACCTCCTGGTTGTATTACACTACCTATGCCTGCGTTGTCTGCAATCTCTACACAATCTGGGAACGGGAAGAAAGCATCACTCGCCATAACAGCCCCTTTTAGGTCAAAATTAAAGGATTGTGCTTTGTGTATCGCTTGGTTTAAGGCATCTACTCTAGAGGTTTGTCCCGTGCCACTAGCGCATAGTTGTTTGTTCTTTGCTAATACAATGGTATTGGACTTGGTATGCTTGCACAATTTTGAAGCAAAAATTAAATCTTCTAGTTCTTGTTCAGATGGTTTCGTATTTGTGGCGTAGCTTAAATCAGCGATAGCATCTGTTTTATGGTCTTTCTCCTGAAGTAGCATTCCATTCAGACAGGTTCTTACTAACATGTCTGGCATATCGGTCTCGTTCTGAATGAGGATTATTCTATTCTTCTTTCCTTTAAGAATCTCTAAGGCGTCTGCTGCATAACTAGGAGCAATAACAACTTCACAAAATAATTTATGTATTTCTTCAGCGGTAGTTTTATCAATTTCCTTATTACTAATTAAAACACCTCCAAAAGCGGAAACAGGATCCCCTGCTAATGCATCTACATAGGCTTGATGAAGCGTTTTACGCTGAGCTAATCCACAAGCGTTATTGTGTTTTAAAATTGCGAATGTAGGAGCATCGTTTTTAAATTCTCCCATTAAACTAACTGCTGCATCCACATCTAAAAGATTATTATAGGAGAGTTCTTTACCGTGTAGTTTGGAGAACATAGCGTCAAAATCTCCAAAAAAGAATCCTTTTTGGTGTGGGTTTTCTCCGTAACGCAATACTTTACCGTTAGTCTCACTTACTTTTAATGAGGCGATATCATGGTTTTGGTTGAAATAATTAAAAATAGCTGTATCGTAATGAGAAGAAACATTGAAAGATTTTGCTGCAAAAGTCTTACGGTCTTCAATGGTTGTGTTGCCATTATCCTTTGAAATAACTTCTAAAAATTCTGAATAATCTTCCATAGAAGAAACACAGATGACATCTTTAAAGTTTTTCGCAGCTGCGCGTATTAATGATATTCCGCCTATATCTATTTTTTCAATAATATCTTGCTCTGGCGCACCACTTGTAACTGTTTTTTCAAACGGATATAAATCCACAATAACGATATCTAATTGCGGAATTTCAAATTCAGCTAATTGTGCAATATCACTTTCGTTGTCTTGTCGGTTTAAAATTCCACCAAACACTTTTGGATGTAATGTTTTTACGCGTCCGCCAAGGATAGAAGGGTAGCTAGTGACATCTTCTACAGGAACAACGTCTATACCTAAATCTTTTATGAATTTTTCGGTACCACCAGTAGAATAAATGGTAATGCCAAGTTCTTTAAATTTTCTAACGATGGGTTCCAATCCGTCTTTATGGAATACAGAAATTAAGGCAGAAGTTGCTTTTTTAACAGTGCTCATGGGTAGTGCTTGTGATTAGTAGTATAAGCACACAAAAGTAATTTTTTTAAGACCTTGTTTGGTTTTAGGTTATTAACAAAACGCTAAAGTTTTGAACCATTGCAGCTATCATAAACGTTTGCTAGGGATTGTGTTCTAATTTTAAGAGCAAATCACCTGTATTGCTTAAGGGATGTATACTTTAGAAATTTCCAGATTTACGAACTCTAGAAATTTTTCATCAGCTTCTGTAAACGGGTCGGGTGTATTGGAGTCTATATCTATTTGGCCAATATTTTCCCCGTTTACAAACAAGGGTACTACGATTTCAGCCTTTACAGTAATACTGCAGGCAATATAGTTGTCCTGTGCTTGTACATCTGGTACCACAAAATTTTCATTACTAACTGCAACTTGCCCGCAAATACCTTTTCCAAAAGGAATTATAGTATGATCGGTTGGCGCTCCGGCATAAGGTCCTAGTTTTAGTTCTTCCTTGGTTCCGTTTCTAAAATAAAACCCAACCCAGTCATAATGAGCAACATTTTCTTTGAGAAGGTTACAAATATCTTGTAGCTTGGTGTCTATTTCTTTGGCCGAATTGGTTATAGTGGTTATTTTGGCGCGCAGGCTATCTAACATGGGTTCTTAATTTTTAAAATCTACATCAAAAGTCGATTTTTAACTAGAAACTAACAATACTAATCGCCTTAATTATTCGTTAACTTTATATATTGACTGTTCAAAAACGATATCTTTGTAACGTGAAGCAAAATCTACATAAGCTAATATCCTTGGTAATGGCACTAATGGTGCTGTTGTCAACGATGTCTTTTTCTTTGGATATGCATTACTGTGGAGACCATCTGGTAGATTTCAGTATGTTTGACAAAGTAGACACTTGCTTGATGAAATCCGAAAAGTCGGAAACTTCAGGTTCCTGTGGAATTATGGTAATGGAATCGGAGATGAATTGTTGCTCCGATATTGAAGTCACCATAGAAGGTCAAGATGACTTGAAAATTTCATTCGACCATCTTTCTTTTGATCAACAACAATTTGTTATTTCTTTCACTTACTCCTTGGTAAGCCTATCGGAAGACACTGATGAAAATAGTAGTCTATTTAAAGACTACGTCCCGCCTCCCTTATTGCGCGACGTTCAGGTATTACACCAGACCTTCTTAATTTGATTTTTAAACAGTATTCTTTTGCCCTAAGGTTCTTCCTCTAGGGCTAAATTTGTTGTGTTTGTTTTTCTGGGTTTTAGAAATTCAATCCATTCATAACTGTTTAATTTTCAAACTATATGCTTAATAGAGCTATCAAATTTCTTATAGAGAACAAACTTGTGGCGGTTTTAATGCTCAGCTTATTCGTAGGTTGGGGCGTTGTAAATGCACCCTTTGGATGGGATACTGGCTTTCTGCCTTCAAATCCTGTAGCAGTAGATGCCATTCCAGATATCGGGGAAAACCAACAGATTGTTTTTACCAAGTGGCAAGGTCGATCTCCACAAGATATAGAAGACCAAATTACCTACCCTTTAACTACGTCATTACTGGGCATACCTGGGGTAAAAACAATTCGTAGCTCGTCTATGTTCGGTTTTTCTAGTATCTATATCATTTTTGAAGAAGATATTGAGTTTTATTGGTCACGTAGCCGGATTTTAGAGAAACTAAATTCACTACCTGCCAACCTATTACCAGATGGCGTAAATCCATCATTAGGGCCAGATGCCACTGGTTTAGGTCAAATTTACTGGTACACGCTGGAAGGTCGTGATGAAGAAGGAAAGGTAACTGGTGGTTGGGATTTACAGGAATTGCGCAGCATTCAGGATTATTACGTAAAATATGGTTTATCGGCTGCAAGTGGTGTTTCGGAAGTGGCTTCTATTGGTGGTTATGTTCAGGAGTATCAGGTAGATGTTGACCCTGAAAAAATGCGTCAATACAATATAAGTCTAGGGGATGTTGTAAAAGCGGTCAAAGAAAGTAATCAGGATATTGGCGCACAGACTTTGGAGATAAATCAAGCAGAATACCTAGTCCGTGGTTTGGGTTATGTGAAATCTGTTGCCGACATTGAGAATGCCGTAGTGGTTTCCGAAAATTTCACGTCCATCCGCATTAAGGATATCGCGAATGTGAATTTAGGACCTCAAACCAGACGAGGAATTCTGGACAAGGAAGGTGCCGAAGTTGTTGGTGGTGTTGTGGTAGCGCGCTATGGAGCAAATCCAATGGAAGTTATTACGAATGTAAAGGAACAAATTGCTGAGCTTTCGTCGGGTTTACCCAGCAAAGTTTTGGCAGACGGCCGCACGTCACAAGTAACCATTATTCCTTTCTATGACCGAACCGAGCTTATACAAGAAACGCTGCATACCCTAAACGAAGCCCTTACCCTTGAAATTTTGATTACCATTTTGGTCATTATCGTTATGGTGTTCAATCTACGTGCATCCATCTTAATTTCAGGTTTGTTGCCCGTCGCCGTATTAATGGTATTCATCGCTATGAAGCTCTTTAATGTCGACGCCAATATTGTGGCGCTTTCCGGTATTGCCATAGCCATTGGGACTATGGTCGATGTTGGGGTTATCCTCGCGGAAAATATGATACGGCATATAGAGGACGAAAAATTACGCTTTAAGGCAGATGGAATTGAATACACTACAAACGAAATTGTGTATAATGCCACTGCCGAAGTTTCGGGAGCTATTTTAACCGCTGTTCTTACGACCATTATAAGTTTTATACCTGTATTTACGCTTATTGGTGCGGAAGGTAAATTATTTAGACCCTTGGCATTTACCAAAACCATGGCGCTTACGGCTGCATTAGTTATTGCACTTTTCCTGATACCCCCATTTGCCGCTTTCTTGTTCAGAAAAACAAATATTCGAGAGCGTTCTAAGTACATTCTAAACGGTTTGTTAATCCTACTCGGGATAACTGCGATGGTATATGGCTATTGGTTAGGAATGGTTTTGGTCGCTTTTGGAACGGTTGCGCTATTAAGTGTAAGGGAAATTATATTGGCAAAAAGAGCCAATCTAATTCATATTATTGTTTCGTGCATAGCCATCGTATTTCTGCTTACCGAATACTGGCGACCCCTTGGTTTTGACCGAAGTATTCTAATGAACTTAATTTTTGTAGCGATTATCTGCTTTGGATTACTGGGAGTATTTTCAATTTTTCAAAGGTATTACGACCATATACTTCGCTGGGCGCTTCAAAACCGAATTTTGTTTTTAATTATTCCTACTACGGTTCTGATTTTAGGAGTGGTTATCATGCGCAATACTGGAAAAGAGTTTATGCCAGCGCTCAATGAAGGTTCCTTCCTATTAATGCCTACTTCTTTACCACACGCAGGAGTCGAAGAAAATAAGCGGGTACTACAACAGTTGGATATGGCGGTGGCCACTATTCCAGAAATAGAAACGGTGGTAGGTAAAGCAGGACGTACCGAATCTGCACTAGACCCTGCACCGCTATCGATGTATGAAAATATGATTCAGTATAAATCTGAATATATGAGGAACGATGTAGGAGAACGCCAACGCTATCAAATTAACGATGATGGCTTGTTTGTACTGAAAAACGGAAAATTCATCATCAACCCGAACAATGAAATTAATGACGATGCTGACTATAATGCTTCACAACTTAAAACTACCGCAACCAATGACGATTTAATTCCTGATACAGATGGCGAATACTACCGCAACTGGCGACCAAAAATAAAAAATCCCGATGATATCTGGAACGAAATTGTGAAGGTCACCAAATTGCCAGGGGTAACTTCCGCGCCCAAACTTCAACCTATAGAAACACGTCTTGTTATGCTACAGACAGGCATGCGAGCACCTATGGGAATTAAGGTGAAAGGGCCCGATTTAAAAACCATAGAAACCTTTGGTTTGCAATTGGAGGAGCTATTAAAAAAATCCAAAGGCGTAAAAGAACAAGCTGTTTTCGCAGATCGTATCGTTGGCAAACCCTATTTATTAATCGATATCAAACGAGAACAATTAGTGCGATATGGTATATCGATTATGGATGTGCAAGAGGTGCTTCAAGTTGCTGTGGGCGGAATGCCACTTACCCAAACCGTAGAAGGTAGGGAACGGTATGGAGTTCGCGTACGGTATCCTAGAGAATTACGCGCTAATCCGGACGACCTTAAAAATATTTATGTACCAGTAGAAAAAGGCAGTCCCGTTCCTTTAGGCGAGCTCGTGGATATTCGTTACGAACAAGGCCCGCAAGTGATTAAAAGTGAGGATACTTTCCTAATAGGATATGTACTGTTTGATAAGCTAGACGGTTTTGCTGAGGTCGATGTTGTAGAAAGTGCACAAGCCTTAATTAAGCAAAATATAGCAAGTGGCGATTTAAAAGTCCCTAAAGGAATTAGCTACCGTTTTACCGGTACGTATGAAAATCAATTACGGGCAGAGAAAACACTTTCTGTGGTAATTCCGATGGCACTTGCCATTATATTCTTGATTTTATATTTCCAGTTCAAATCGGTCAGTACATCTCTTATGGTCTTTTCAGGAATTGCCATTGCTTTTGCAGGAGGCTTCATTATGATTTGGCTGTATGGTCAAGATTGGTTTTTCAATTTTAATCTTTTCGGAGAGAATATGCGAGACCTTTTTAATATGAAAACCATCAATTTAAGTGTGGCGGTTTGGGTTGGTTTCATCGCCCTATTCGGCATAGCTACCGATGATGGCGTGGTGATGGCCACCTATCTCACACAGACTTTTAACAGGGAAAAGCCAACGGATAAAAAGGGAATTAGATTGGCAACCCTTGAAGCCGCAGGTAAGCGAATACGTCCTTGCCTAATGACTACCGTTACCACCATTCTTGCATTGTTGCCTATACTTACCTCTACTGGAAAAGGAAGTGATATTATGATACCCATGGCCATCCCAATTTTTGGAGGGATGATTATAGATGTTACGTCTTACTTCCTATTGCCCGTGCTATACAGTTGGCGGGAGGAGTTTTTGCTTTCGCGCAAGCAAAACAAGAAACAAGAATCAGGAAACAAGACCTTAACTGCATAAATTATGAAAAGAATATCAACATATACCGTCCTGTCTCTTGTCTCTTGTTTCTTGAGTCAATTTTCAAGTGCACAACAATTGCAATCCTATATTCAAGAAGCAGAAAGTAATAGTCCAGAGATACAAGCCTATAATCTTCGTCATAACATAGCTAAAGAAAAACTAAACGAAGCCGATTGGATTCCTAATACAGAATTCAGCGCAG
>CALHVP010000199.1 GCA_938038975.1 uncultured Maribacter sp.
TCCTGATAAAAAGGAAACGGACGGATTGGATTGGTTTCTAGAACGTATTGATCGTGTAGAAAAAGTGATTATGAATCTTATCAAACAGTTAGAAAATTCAAATACAGATGCTATTCTAGACTTAGGGCTATCAAAGTTTGAGCATAGAGAAAAATTTAGAAGATTTGCTTTAGAAAACAACTTTAAAATAAAACTCCATTATTTAAATGTATCCAAACAAACGCGTTGGAAGAGGATTCAACAAAGAAATATAGAAAAGGGTGCTACTTTTCAATTTGAAGTAAATAAAGAGAACTTTAGCTTTATGGAAACTTGGTTTGAGGAACCTACAAAAGAAGAAATGTGGAATGGAATTACCGTTTTGGAATAAAATACGCTTTTGAGACAACAATAAGCAAACAGTTTACGGCAACACCTTCTTAATTCCTTCATGAAATTCAGGAAAACTTACTAAATTGTTGTGGTCCCCACCTTCTATTTTAAAAAATGATTTATTAGCATCTGGAATAGCTTCATATAGCTTTTTGCCTGATTCATAAGGAACTACAGAGTCACTAGTACCGTGAAAAATAGAAATAGGACAAGAAACTTGCTGTATAAATTCAAAAGAGGGTAGTTTATACTTTAAGAATAACGAAACCGGGAGAATAGGAAACATACTTTGTGCTACATCCAACAAGCTATAAAAAGGAGTTTCTAAAATCAATTGTTTTGGTGTATTCTTAGAAGCTAGCTGAGTAGCAATGCCAGTTCCTAATGACCTACCATATAAGGACACTTCATTTTCCTTATAATGTTCTAGCGTATAATTATAGAACAGCTGTGCATCACTAAATAAAACATCGGGACTTAATTTGCCGGTACTTTTACCATATGTCCTGTAATCCATAATCACTACATCGTATTGATTTTGAACAAGATACAAAGCAATTTCACCCCAGCGAGATAAATCCCCAGCATTACCGTGAAAGTAAAGTATGACGCCTTTAGGTACTTCATTTTTAAAATGAAGTCCATTGAGCACTGCACCGTCTGAAGTTTCTAAATTGAATTCCTCATGAGGTAAAGCAAATGAATAACTATAATCTTGTGGTAATTTGGAGGGTAGGAAAATTAGTTTTTCCTGAAAAAAGTAGAGCATAAGGGTACTAAGAATATAAAGGCCAAGAAGAATTTTTGCTATGTTTTTAAGCCTTCGCATTTTTCTTTTTTTGACCGTGTTTTACATGAATACTGGAACCTTCCAAGTCTATGGATTTTGGGCGTGTTGTAATAATCTCACTTAACATTTTATGGTAGGCCTCAAATGTATTTAAATCTTTGTGACCACCACCTATTACAGTGTGTAAGGTAGTATTCTTTGGCTGTATTTTAGACAATTTTACACTCGTATTATAAGGAATTAATGTATCATCTGTTCCATGAATAATATGTATGGGACACTTCACATATTTTAGCCATTTGTAAGTAGGCATTGGAAACTTTATTAAAAGGGATAATGGCATAAAAGGAAGATACCTTTTTGCAACTTTACTTAGACTGTAATAGGGTGCATCTAGTACCAGCATCCTCGGATTATTCATGGATGCCAATTTAGTAGCAAATCCTGAACCTAATGAACGACCGTAAAGTATTATATGCTTTTCAGCTACATTATCCTTTAGCTTATTGTAAACAACTTGTAAATCTCTTTTTATGGCTTTCTGTGTACGTCTTCCTGTACTCTTACCAAAACCACGATAGTCAATCATAATTACGTCATAACCATGTCTAGTGAAGTCTACCGCAAACTTACCCCAACCTTTAATACTTTTAGAATTTCCCTTTAAATAAAATACAACTCCTTTAGGGTCCTTAGTTTTAAAGCGCAGTCCATTAATAACTGCTCCATCTCGTGTTTCAATATTATACTCTTCAATTTCTTGATTTTCGTAATAAAATTGAAAGTCTTTTGGTAACTTTTCAGGTTTAAACATCAAAAAATCTTGTAAAAAATACACAAGAATATTTATCCCTAAATAGACTAGGAAGATGATAGTAAGTAGATATGTCCAATCAATAGCTCCTAACATAGTCGTCAAAATACAAAAATTAACCTAAATTTATACATAGTTGATTTAAAGCCAGTCTTTCCTTTTAAAATATACCATCATTCCAATGAATAGGACGATCATAAGACCCCAAACATAATAATAGCCATGCTCCATGTGCAATTCTGGCATATGGTCAAAATTCATCCCATATACACCAGCAACAAAAGTTAAGGGAATAAAGATGGAAGCCATAATGGTTAGAACTTTCATTACTTCGTTCATCTTATTGCTCATATTACTCATGTACATTTCCATGAGACTCATAGACATTTCACGGTAAATCTGTAAGCTCTCATTTATCTCCAATGTATGATCCATAGCATCTCTAAGGAACAATTTAGTATCCTTAGTAATAAGTGAACTTTCAGAATCTATAAGTCTACTAATCAATTCCTTAACAGGAAAAATCCATCTTCTTATTTTTAATATTTCCTTTTTTAATTCTTGAATGTTCTGTGCTACTTGCGGTTTGGGATCATTATAGACTTCATCCTCTAATAATTCTATTCTTTGATTAATATTTTCAAGAACAAGAAAGTAATTATCAATAATGGCATCTAAAAGCGCAAAAAATAAGTAGTCCGCTCCCCTACTTCTAATTCTACCAGATTTGGATTGTATACGGTTACGCACACCATCAAATACATCATCTTCTACCTCTTGGAAAACTAAGACTGTATTTTCCATAAGTGCCAAGGCAACATGTTCTCCAATAATTTCATCATTTTGGTTTAAATACAACATGCGAAAAACACCAAAAATATAGTCATCATACTCATCTATTTTTGGTCTTTGTTCTGTATTTATAGCATCTTCTAATACTAAAGGGTTAAGACCAAACTTGGTCCCTAAAGCCTCTATAAAAGCTTCATCATTAATACCAATTACATTTATCCAAGCTGTTTTATCAGATGCTTTTAAATCTAATATATGGGCTATATCTGTTGTTTCTTCTTCCTCAAAATTATTGGAGTTGTATAGCGTAGTAAATACTTTACTAGCTGTCTTTTCCTTAGTACCCAAATAACTTACCGTACCTGGTGCTTTACCCATTTTAGCATGAACACGCGATACTTGCTTCTTTCTTTTAGGAAACCCTATTTTTCTTTTTGATGCCATTCTAGAACAATTAGTTTTTTAAAGGTACAAAATCGTATATCCAATTTACTCGAAGTTTAGTGTATTCAATACTAATCCTGAGCCTGGCGCCACAGTGGTAAATACCATGTTATTGTTGGGTAATAGTGATTCTTTAATATCATCTAAAGACAATTCACCTTTACCAACTTGAAACAATGCACCCATCATCATACGTATTTGATACCTCATAAAGCCTTCACCTTTAACTACCAAAGCATAGCTTTCTTTTGGAAAAAAATTTGCAGCTATTAGTGTGTTAGGTATTATTTCGCAGTTGAATAGGGTTCTAACCACCTTCGTATGCTCTTGTAATCTTGCGGTATAACTAGAAAAATCATGCTCCCCAATAAAAAGGGCTGTTGCTTCTTTCATTAGCATAAGGTCTAAATCTGTAAGTACGTTCGTTAGGAAAGGTGCACAAAACGGGTGATTTTTACTTCCGTAAGAAAACAGATATCTGTATTCCTTTGTTTTACTGTTTTGGATGATATTGAAATCCTGTGTAGTAGGATTTATTTCAGTTACTCGTATATCTGACGGTAAATTTTCATTAAATAATGTAATAAAATCGGATAACTCTGGAAGTTCTTTTTCCATAACAAAAAGTTCAAAAGCACCATCTAAGGAAGATACTTTAGCATCTGTTCTTCCCGCACCGAGGATTTTAAACTGAGTTTGAGGTAAAATAAATTTAAGTGTTTTAGTTAGCATACTCTCAATTGTAAGTTGCCCTGGTTGCTTTTGCCAACCACTAAATCTAAATCCTAAATATTGTAATCTTACGATATAGTAAAATCGTTTTTTTTGCATAAAAACTACTTTGATTTTTTAGAAATGAAGCTTGTTCTTATTCCTTACTAATTAACGAATATAACGAGCAAAATCTTTTTTTGTACTTTAAACAATACTAATCTAAACCAATTAATTATGACAACAACAACAAAAGTAAAACCACCTATGTGGTTTTGGATTGTAAGTGTATTGGCATTTGTATGGAATATTATGGGTGTAATTGCGTATTTAGGACAGGCCTATATGCCAATAGAAGATTTAGAAAAAATGTCCCAAGCGGAACGTTTATTGTTCGAATCTCAACCTGCTTGGGTAACAGGAGCCTTTGCTATTGCCGTTTGGGGTGGAACCTTAGGTTGTCTCTTATTACTCTTACGAAAAACTTGGGCTAGACCTATTCTGCTTTTATCCCTTGTTGGTATTATAGCTCAGCTAAGTCATTCTTTTTTTATGAGTAATGCTTTTGAAGTGTATGGACCGGGAAGTATGGTTATGCCTTTAATGGTTCTTATAATTGGAGTAGGTCTACTATTTCTTAGTAAAAAAGGTATTGCAGCATCTTGGTTAACCTAAGAAAACTCATCTTGGGTAAAACTTAAAATACCCCTTACAAACAAAGCGCTGTTGCTAATCTTATATGTAAGACTAATAACAGCGCTTTACAGCTTAATACCATATATTACCTATAAATCGCTTATAAAACTGCCATAAAGATCCTTGAACTGAAACCCATCTTCAAAACGTTGTTTGTTCAGTTTTTTATGAGAGACTAATCCCCATAGCACTAATTCTTTTAGAAAATAGATATCCTTTGCAGGAAACTCAGGTTGGTGTTTCTTCACCAATTCGTTTAATGCAGGAATACTATCTAGTGTGCGCTTATACTCCTCATCTGTAAAGTCATCTAAGAGTTCAAAACCTTCACCTTGAAAAAACCAATGCAGCAATTCGTCATAAGGCGTTTCTGCATCTTTTCGTTCTAACTTATTTATTTCTGGGAAATATTCTGGAAATAAGGATTTAACAGCATCATCAATCAATATACCGGCAACCCCATCTGCTCCTTCTTGTTCACCTTCATATACCAATTCTATTTTCCCAGTAATTGCAGGAATCACTCCAAGAAAATCACTTAAACGAACCATTGTAGTTTCAGCTCCAGTTAACAAAGACCT
>CALHVP010000200.1 GCA_938038975.1 uncultured Maribacter sp.
TTTAAAGATGTAAAAATATACACCTACTGGTAAAACCTTATCTCCTAAACTAGATTGGTTTGAAGTTCCATCAAACCTTGGGCTTGAAGCGTTTCCTTGGTATACCTTATTACCATAACGGTTATAGATTTCCATTTCAAATTCTGGATACAGCACTTCTAGATTATCAACATCATATGTATCATTAATACCATCACCGTTTGGTGAAAATCCATCAGGGATTATTAAATTACCACATGCAGTTAAATCTGGTGTTACTTCTAATCTTACTGAACTTTCACAGCCAGTAACCGCATCACGTAATACAGCAAAATAACTGGTTCCATTAGTGAGTAATGTGCTACTGGAAATTACATTTCCGTCAGTTAAAACATCATACCAAATAACATCATAATCTACAGATCCGTTTTCAACAATATTTAATGACAAATCACTAATCATAGGATTATCATTAATACAAAGTGTTTGGTTTATATCTATTAATGTAGGTGTTGGACTGTCATTAACAGTTGTAACCACCATTACACTTACAGAAGATTCGCATCCTGCTAAAGATGTTTGTGTTGCGTAATAATCTTCTCCATCTACTATTGTATCTGTTGCGCTTAAAGGTGTTGTTAGCGTATTATCTGCATACCAAACAATTGTTCCTGTTGCCGTTAATACAGCGTCTAAATCTAGAACTGTTGGGTTGTCTACTAAACAAAACTCCGGCATTGCATTTAATAATGTTGGCTCCGGCGTATCAAGAACAGAAATTGTAATTTCAGCTGAGGCATCTGTTGTACAAGGAGCAGAACCTAAAACAGTATAGGTATACATACCTGCTGAGTCTACTGAAGGATCAAATACTCCCGTAGTACTTGTCAATTCTGGTGACCAAACTCCATTAGTATTTGGTGTCCCTCCCAATTGTGTGAATAAATCTATAAGGCCATCTATTACACAAACAGTAATTGTATTGTCTGTTCCGGCATCTGCTGGCTGAGATACTGTAACATTAATATCGCTAGAAAATGTACCACAACTATTAGTCAATGTATAGGTGTAAATTCCGGTTTCATCTACTAAAGGATCAAAAATTCCGGTAGTACTCACTAATTCAGGTGACCAAACACCACCTAAATCTGCACCTCCTAATAAAGGAAATAAGTCTGTAGTGCCAGAATCTGAACAAATATTCAATGTGTTATCTGTGCCTGGGTTTAATGCTTGTTCTATAGTTACAGTTATAACTGTACTTGCATCCAAACATGGAGGTGTCGCTGCAATAAAATAAGTAAACTCATATGTCCCAGGTGTTAAACCTGTTGCATCAAAAATATTTCCAGTTAATTGGCCGGTAGCATCATTATCTTGCCAAACTCCTCCTGTATCTTGTGAGCCATCTAAACCAAGGTTTAAATCTATAGCATTATTGTCATTACATTCTAATATTCCTGGTGTAACTGGATTTCCTGAAATAGGTGTATCAGGTATTGATATAGTAACTTCAAAACGAATTGAAGATTCACATCCTGTAGTTGCATCTGTTTGCGTTGCGTAGTAAGTTTCTCCATCTACTAAAGGAGTTGAATCATCTAACGGTGAGCCTCCATTTGCCTCATCATACCATTGAATACTTACGCCTGTAGTTACAGCCAAATCTGCAACAGTAGCAGCATCACAAAAAGTTTGAGTTATTGGAGCTGTTGGCGCTATAATATCATTTATTGTAAGTGTGACCGTAACTAAACTGTCATCACAAGTTCCTATAGCGTTTACATCATATGTAAAAGAATATGTACCTGCTGCTAGTCCATCTAATGTAACTGTATTTCCTGTTAAAGCTCCTGAAGTATTATCATCGCTCCAAATACCTGTTTGGTCTTCATCATCAAGTAAATCGAATAAGTCTAATGTCTGACCAGTTGTTATGTCTTCAGCACAAAATACTGCTGGCACATTTACCGTTCCAGATTCTGGCGCGTCTTCTATTGTAATAACAACAGTACTACTATTTGTACATCCATCACTTGATGTAATACTGTATGTGAAATTATATGAACCTATTGGAAGTAAAGTTAAATCTACATTGCTAGCAGACAAAGCTCCTGTAGCATTGTCGTCTGACCAAACCCCTCCCAAATCATTTCCTGTTAATTGTCCAAATAAATCTAAAGGCGAATTGGCAGTAACATCATTTTCACAAAATGTTGCTGAGCTAGGCACACCCGTATTTGGTTGTGGAAAAACAATAATCTGTACTGTTACATCTACATCTGTACAAGAACCAATTGAAGGCACTGAATATGTGTAATCGAATGTTCCATCTGACAAACCAGATATATCTACTGGATTAGTTACTACTGTACCTGATGCATCAGAACCTGAATACCAAATCCCATTAGTATCTTGGGTTCCATCAAGTAAAGTAAATAAATCAAATGGTGAATTACTTGATAAATCTTCAAAACATATCTCTACTGGCATTAATGCATTTCCAGACTCTGGAGAAGGTTCTATTATAATATTTATTGTTTCCGAATCTTCACAGGTACCGTTTGATAATGTATAAGTAAATTCAAAAGGGCTATTTGCAACTGTAAAAGAAGTTATATCTATTGGGCTTGAAATTGTTGCTCCATTAGAATCTGTCCAATCTCCACTATTGTTATCTTGTGTTCCATCTAAAGCACTAAACAAGTCAAAAGGTGAATTTGCTATAATTTCATTTTCGCATATAGAAGCACTTATTGCACTACCAGCGTTTGGTTCTTCTAAAATAATAACCTGAACTGTAGTTGAATTTTCTGGACAAGGATTTGGTAATATATTTTGTGTATACACATAATCATACGTCCCTGAAGAAAATCCAGTAAAATCTATTGTTGATGTGACTGTAGATCCTGATTGAGTCCACTGTCCACCTACATCTTCATTGTCCAATAATGTAAACAAATCAAACGCATTAGGTAATCCAGAAACACAAAAGGAGGCAGGGTTGTCTGCAGATGGTATTCCGGAGTTGAAATTTTGAAATATTGTTATTGTTACTGTAGAACTCGCTTGAGGACAAATTCCATTAACAGGAACCATATAAGTGAATATATAGTCTCCAGGCGTCATTAGAGTTGAGATATTGACTGTTCCTAGATGCCCATTTGTTGTTGTTAAAGGTCCTGTCCATGATCCACCTGTAGAAGTCATTACAGAAGTAGATAATTCATCAAATAAATTAAAATCTGTTGTTGGAATGCTATCAGAACAATACTCCAAATTAGCAGACGTACCTGGATCTAAAGGCTCATCAATTATAACAGATACTGCTATAGGATTACTAAAACAAAATATATCATTTACTTGAATATAATAAGTATTACCATCTACTAAAGGGGTAGAAACAGTTAACTCAGGCTGAATAGGATCACCCATTACGTCAATACTATCATACCAACTAAAAGTATCTGTAGTACCTGGATCTAGGTCTCCAACTGTAGGGCTAGATGTATCACAAAACATCTGAGATAAAGGAGGACTAGGGTCATCTGGAGCTTCAAAAATTGCAGTTGTTCCTATTTCAATTTGACTTCTACATCCAGAGCCATTAACAAAAATTATAAAATAATTAGTTCCGCCAGTAGGAATAATATCACTTCCTATAGCTTGGCTTGTTAATAAAAAGTCGGTGTATACTTCTACAGTACCACCTGCTGGGATTGCTGTTGACAAGGCATCATCTATATATACTTGTATTGTAGCATTTTCATTACTACAATAAACAGCGTCTAAATTCTGTCCTGAAGCATCAACTTGAAAATCTATGACTAAAGATTCTCTTGTACCACATGTACCAGAATCATCACCGGCATAATAAACACCTTCGCTTACTAATTCATTCTCATTAAATGCCATACCTCCGGTTTCAGAAGAATACCATCTTATACCATTACCAGGTATTTCATTGGCATAAACATTTAAGTCACTAATCTTAAATCCTGCAGCATCACATAAAGAAGGGGCTGGAGTGTTAATTGTAGGGCATTGCGCATAAGCTGGAAAAGAAGCCCCTAATAACACCAACATTAAGAACACCAATAGATTTGGAGTCCCAAAGCGGAGTTTTGTTTTCATAATAAATAGGTTAAGTATAATTGTTGGTTAATAGCTAGATTATTAGCACAATAAACAATGCTAATAATGGGTTTATAGCGCAATTTAACGATTTATTTTGTATTTCACCGTTTTTAAATGACATTTTATCCGATAATAAACATTTCGTTAAATGCTTGTTAACTATTATAAATAAAAAAGTCCCGACAATAAATTATCGGGACTTAAATTATAAAGATTTGTAGTTAATGATGAAGCTCTTCTTCTCCTTCTTTCATAGGTACATTTTGAGGCACAAAATCATCATCATGTCCTGGCTTACTATAATCATAAGACCATCTATAAACCGTTGGTAAAGCACCTGGCCAGTTACCATGCATATGTTTTACAGGAGCTGTCCATTCTAGTGTGTTGGATCTCCATGGATTTTGTACTGACTTTTTACCAAAGAATATACTATGAGCAAAATTATAAAGGAATACTAATTGAAAAATTCCACCGACTAATGCAAACATTGTAATAACGACATTAGCATCTGCTGTATCATCAAACAATGGGAAATTAGAATTTGTATAATAACGTCTTGGTAAACCTGCCATTCCTATAAAGTGCATTGGGAAAAATACACCATATGCACAAATAGCTGTTACCCAAAAATGCAAGTATCCTAAGTTCTTGTTTAGCATACGTCCAAACATTCTTGGGAACCAATGATAAATACCTGCAAACATTCCATAAAGTGCAGATATACCCATTACTAAATGGAAATGTGCTACAACAAAATAAGTATCGTGAACATTAATATCTAGAGCACTATCTCCAAGAATAATACCTGTTAATCCTCCAGTAATAAAAGTAGAAACTAATCCTATGGAGAATAACATCGCGGGATTTAGTTGCAAATTACCTTTCCACAAAGTGGTTATGTAATTAAATGCTTTTACTGCAGATGGAATTGCAATTAATAGAGTTGTAAATGTAAATACAGAACCTAAGAAAGGATTCATTCCTGAAATAAACATATGGTGACCCCAAACAATAGTAGATAAAAATGCTATTGCTAATATTGAAGCTACCATGGCTCTGTAACCAAAAATAGGTTTTCGAGAGTTTGTTGCAATAATCTCAGATGTTATACCTAGTGCTGGCAATAAAACAATATAAACTTCTGGGTGACCTAAGAACCAAAACAAGTGCTCAAATAAAACTGGAGAACCTCCTTGATAATGTAAAACTTCACCTTGAATAAATATGTCAGACAGGAAGAATGAAGTACCAAAACTTCTATCCATGATCAACAAAAGTGCTGCAGATAATAATACTGGAAACGATATAACACCTATAACAGCTGTTACAAAAAACGCCCATATAGTTAATGGTAAACGCGTCATTGACATACCCTTAGTACGCAAATTAATTACGGTTACTATATAATTTAGAGAACCCAATAATGAAGATGCAATAAATATTGCCATAGAGACAAGCCATAAGGTCATACCCATACCTGAACCACCTTGTGCCATTGGCAGTGCGGATAATGGTGGGTAAATTGTCCAACCTGCTGCTGCTGGTCCAGCTTCAACAAAAAGGGAAATAACCATGATTACACTAGACAAGAAGAATAACCAATATGATATCATATTAAGAAACCCTGATGCCATATCTCGTGCACCAATCTGAAGTGGAATTAATAAATTACTAAACGTACCACTCAGTCCTGCTGTTAAAACAAAGAATACCATTATGGTCCCATGAATGGTTACTAATGCAAGATAGATATCTGCATCCATAACACCTTCTGGAGCCCATTTACCTAATAATGCTTCAAATAAAACATTAGGCTCTTCTGGCCATGCGATTTGCATACGCATCATCATTGACATCATTACGCCAATAACACCCATTATAGTTCCTGTGATTAAATATTGCTTAGCAATCATTTTATGATCTTGGCTAAAAATATATTTAGTCACAAAAGTTTCTTTGTGGTGGTGTTCTTCGTGATCGTCGTGAACGTGTGTTTCTGCTGTTGCTGACATAATCTCTTTATCTTTTTCTTAAAACAATTTT
>CALHVP010000201.1 GCA_938038975.1 uncultured Maribacter sp.
GTGGTTTTAATGCAAATCATTAATAGACCAAAATGGTGGACGGTATTATTGTTTATACCCATTATCAACTTACTTATGTTTCCAGTAATCTGGGTAGAGACTATTCGTAGTTACGGGAGAAACACACTTTTAGAGTCTTGGCTAGTTGTTCTAACGCTTGGCTTATACATTTACTATGTTAATTATGCTTTAGACCTAAAATACATAGAAGATCGAAGCTTACAACCCAAAACAGCATTAGGAGAATGGGTAAGCTCTATTGTATTTGCAATCGTCGCTGCAACTCTAGTACATACTTATTTTATACAACCATACGTAATACCTACAGGTTCTTTAGAGCGTACTTTAAGAGTCGGGGATTTTCTTTTCGTTAGTAAGTTTCATTACGGCGCAAGAACACCTATGACTACTGTCGCTGCCCCTATGGTGCATGATACATTACCTGTCGTTGGAGTACCTTCATATCTTAACAAACCCCAACTTCCTTATTTTAGATTACCTGGATTTACCAAAGTAAATAGAAATGATATTGTTGTTTTTAGTTGGCCAGCAGATACCGTTAGAAGATTTTTTAAAAAAGAAAAAGGAGTTAAAAAACCAATTGATAAAAAATCCAACTACGTAAAACGATGTGTAGGAATTCCTGGAGATTCTTTAGAGGTTAGGGACGGTTATGTTTTTATAAACGGAACACAATTAGAGCTTCCTGGTAGTGCAAAACCACAGTATGATTATACTCTTTTCAGCTCCAAAGGAGTTTCTTCAAGATTACTTGATAAATACGGAGTTACAGATTTTACTAGAAAGTATCTTTCTAATCCTTTAAACCAGCAACAGGCACAAGCTATAAACCCCTATCTATTAGGTTATGACCAAGGAAAAGATGGCCAATTAGAATTGTATACTAAAAGCTCTGGAATACCAACAACTGTAATAAAAAAGTATAGCCTTGCACTAAGAGAAGTAACAGATAGACAGCGGCTTGCACCCTTAACTGATGATATGGTAGCTGCATTAAGAAAAGAGGCTAGTATTGACTCCATAGTAAGGCAAATTACACCAGTAGGAAAAAGAGGTATCAACCTCTTTCCACAAAGCCCGGATTACCCATGGAATTATAGTCAGTTAGGTCCAATTTATATTCCGAAAAAAGGGTCAACAGTTGCATTAAATGTAAAAACCTTACCGCTTTACAAAAAAATAATTCGTGATTATGAATTAAACACCATAAGCGTTGCTGGAAATCAGATTAGTATCAATGGAGAGGTATCCACGTCCTATACATTTAAGCAAGATTACTTTTGGATGATGGGAGATAATAGAGACCATTCTGAAGATAGCCGTGCTTGGGGTTACGTACCTGAAAACCATATTGTAGGAACACCTATTTTTATATGGATGAGTTTTGACAACTTTACTGATGGCTTCACTAGCTGGAGGCCACGTTGGGACCGTATTTTCACAACAGTTAACGGTGAAGGGGAACCGCAATCCTATTTCAGATACTTCCTAATAGTACTTGCAGCCTATTTCGCAGGAAATTGGTTCTGGAAAAGAAGAAAAGCACAAAAATAATTGTAATGAGTATTCTGCATCCAACCTATTTTCCTAACATTGCCTTTTTTACGGTATTTGCGCAAAGCGATGCAATTACATGGGAGGTTCATGGAAATTACCAGAAACAAAGTTTTAGAAATAGAACATACATCTGCACAGACAGAGGAAAATATATGCTTAGTATCCCTATCTCACACCTAGGGAACCATAATGGAAAGCAACTCAACCAAGACGTCAAAATAGATAATTCATATCCTTGGCAGCGCAGGCACTGGCGCACGTTAGAAACCGCATATAGAACCTCTCCCTTTTTTGAGTACTATGAAGATGACATTAAACCATTATACGAGAACGAATTCGAATATTTAATAGATTTTAACCTTAAGACTATTGAAATTATTTGCGACTGCCTACAGATAGAAATACCTTCAAAAAGAACTGAAAAGTTTGAACACACACCTGAATCAGATGCAGACTTTAGGTATTTAGCTAACGCAAAAAGCAACATACAGTTAGAACAAGAAAACTATGTTCAGGTTTTTGGAGACCGTCATGGTTTTCTACCAAACTTAAGCATACTGGATCTTTTATTTAATCTAGGGCCAAGTGCTGCAGCTTATTTAAAAAACACAAAACTGGCTACAAGCAATGCTTAGGTTTTTAATGCACTACGGTATTCACTTTCTCGTACCCATTGGCATAGCTTACTTCTTTTTTAAAGAGCATAGATTAAAAGTTGCTATTATTTTATTAGCAGGTATCGTTATAGATGTAGATCATTTATTTGCCAATCCAATTTTTGACCCAATGCGCTGTAGTATAAATTTTCATCCACTCCACTCCTATTGGGCAGTGCTCATCTATGTACTCATGTTATTTATAAAGAAAACAAGGGTTTGGGGTATTGCATTCCTCATTCACATCATAGCAGATATGGTAGACTGTCTATTTATTGGAGGTAACCTTGATTGATGTCATAATAGGCTCATGATCAGAAAGGTCTATATCATAGTTCTGATGTGAAACCACCTCAAAAGATGGGTCAACCAATATAAAATCTATACGAAAAGGAAACTTCCAGAAATCAATAGTAGCACCATAACCACTGCCCATCTCCATAAATGTATCCTTCAAGTCTCTTTTTAAATTAAAGTATACACTCGAAAACTGATTATTGTTAAAATCACCACAAACGATATTTCTGTAAGGACTAGAATCCATATGAGCACGAACTAT
>CALHVP010000202.1 GCA_938038975.1 uncultured Maribacter sp.
CAGCTTATTCTGACAGTCGAAGGAATACTACCTTCTAAGCGCCAAAATTCTGTGGAACTAATATTACCTATGGAATTCACTTTAGAATTCGTGTCAAAACTGGCAAATGTTGAAGGACTATTAGGATCTTCAAAGAAATAACCACATTTGGCAAAACTGTTTTCTGAGGATGACTGCATGACCAATTGTCGCAATTCACCATCATCACCAACCGGAAATGTAAAATTTTGTTGGTTGTTAACCCCAACATAGCCATCAACCATTGAAATATCACCACTACCATTATAATTGGCGTTCGTTAAGAAATTTAAATAGGTGTCAGTTTCAGCACGAGGTGTTACAAAGTTACCTGTGATAAAATTGGTATTGTTGCTGTTATTTAAACCTGTAGCCAAAAGTACATTATCAGGATTGGCAATTTCAAGATCAAAAAATGTGGCCGCAAATGACCCATAAACAGTCAAAGGCAAATCACCATAAAAACCTGCTAGGCCTAAATTTTCATCAAAAGCCCCATCGTTGATTAGATCTATATGAAAACCAATTTGACCCTGGTCATGAATTTGCATGTTACCAGCATTGTATAGGGCGGTCTGCGCGTTAACGCAAACAGCAGCGAGAAAAAGATATGTCAAAAATATATTTCGCATTACTCTTTTGTTTCTAATACTGTTTTAATCTCTTGAATCGAATTTTGCATTGACTTCAAAGTCTCCTTTAAAGATTCATTTTCCGTCTGTAGTTTTTTAATTTTGTTTTCTTGTTCTATGGTGTGAAGAAATAGTTCTTCTATCTTTTCGAGGTTTTGAATGTTTGATTTGCCTAAATTCCATTTCCCTTCCTTTTTGACAACTGCTGCCGATTTTATTCCTGGTAAATGATGATATTTTTTAACAAAAGATTCAATTTCCTCTAGGCTAATAAAATCATATTCGATTTTTAATACAGATCTTCCTAAAAAATACTTTTCGAAAACATAATCTGGGTGCTCTTGAGTTCCAGCAACCACTATAATTCCTGTATCGACAGTTCCTGTTGTAGTTATATCACCAGTAGTAGTAATATTTTGAGCTCCAAAATTTGGATTAATTTTTGTTCCATCAATTGCCGCTCCTGCTGCAATGTCTATATTCATTATTGTGCCATCAAGAATTTCATCAGTTTCTACAGCTCCGGTATTAATATCTATTGCTTCAATGCTGTCATCATCAATTTCGTCAGATGAAACGGCGTCAGATTGAATTTCTCCTGGTCCAATTGCACCATCACCAATATCCGCTTGCCCAATTGTATTTGGAACAATGACACTTGTGCCTAAAAAACTTCCCTGTACTGAGTTCGTGGCCATTTTTGGACCTGTTATGGCTGCAGCAGCAATATCTGCAGTCTGTACTTCCCCGTCTAAAATTCTTGCCGATGTAATTGCATTTGGTGCAATAGTTAAATCAGTTGCATTTCCATCACCATCTATTGTAGAATCTGTTGAAACAGCTCCAGCAACAGGTGCTGCCCAAACTACGTCTCCTGAGGCATCTGTAGTTAAAACTTCACCATTACCACCTTCTGCTATTTTAGCAGGTGTTACATTGTTGTCAGCGATATCTAAGGTTTGTACTTCTCCATCTAAAATTCTTGCCGATGTAATTGCATTTGGTGCAATAGTTAAATCAGTTGTATTTCCATCACCATCTATTGTAGCATCTGTTGAAACAGCTCCAGCAACAGGTGCTGCCCAATTTACCCCAGTAGCAGTAGAAGTTAATACGTCACCTGCGTCACCAAGTCCAATTCCATTAATATCAATACCGCCATATAACACAATGTCTTTATTGTTTTTGACCGTGAATGCTTTATCTGCTGTTGTTGGTTTTGCAAGTCCAGTAAGGTTTGTCTGAAGAAAGTGAAAATCTCCAATCGCCCAGTCACCGGTTCTTTGATAAATTAGTGCTCCTTTTGCTAAAGTACCAGGCGCGTGTGTTTCAGGAGAAAATAGGATTCCTGTACTAGCATTGGATAAAGCAGGTGCAGACGTTTGCACTAACAGCGGATACATTATACTTTCTCCAGGAGCTAATGTTTCTGCAATAACAACTTTACTTACGTCAGTTGGTGCCGTAAAACCATCCAAGCCAATTTGTAGTTGTCCATAATTAAGACGAGCTGTGGGATCCCATTCGAAACTTGGCTCGCCAACAGGGTTAATAGAGTTAGTTGGGGCTCCTGTTGAGGCATCAGCAAAAAATACAGAATTTGCAGCTCCTGTATGTGACGCTAAAGGCGCCCATTCTACCTGATTGGTAGTGCCATTTGTGATTAACATTTGATTTGCTGGAGTTGGCATTGCGGTTGCAGCGGCAATATCAATCTCAATCTCATTTTCAGCAGTATCATCTGTTACATTAAGAATACCTGAAGGGCCTGCATTTATACTTTTAAAAGGTAAGTCAGCGACATCTTTTGGTAAAACAATGCTAACACCTCCTGTGCCTTGGTTCGAAGCAGTATTAACCTCGCCACCTGCACTTATTGCATCAATATCAGTTTGTAATTCCACGATTGCAGTTTGAACATTTGTACTAGTCGTGTTCCCTGTAGGTGAAAATTCAACGTCTGCAGCTGATGAAGTCAAAACATATGGATCAAGTGTAGTCCCTATTCCCGTTATAGTGATTGTTGAATTTGTTGCATCAAGAATCGTTTCTGATCCATCAGCTCCGCCAGAACTCGTTAGAAGATAAGGATCTAAGGTTGTACCAGTTCCTGATACAGTAACAGTTGGACTAGTGTTAATTACCGTTTCTGAACCATCAGCCCCACCGGAACTTGTAAGTGTATAAGGATCTATAGTTGTACCTGTACCTGAAACAGTTACTGTTGGACTAGTGTTAATTATAGTTTCAGAACCATCACCAACACCTCCTCCAGTAGAATTTATAATGTATGGTGTAACTGTTGTACCATCGCCAGTTACAGTTACATTTGTGCCTGCTGTTACTAGTGTCTCTGAGCCATCAGCAGTACCACCTGCCAAAGCACCGAGATCAATTGTTTCCGCCATTCCATCTTCAATTCCAATTGTTAAGACGCTTCCTGCTAAAGATAGTGGGCCAATATTCTGATTGTCAGAACCACCAGCGGTTAGTAAAGGCCCAATATCAATTGTTCCTGCTGTTCCTGAGAGGCCAATTACTGTTCCTGTTAATGAAGGGTTTTGAATTTCATTGGCTGAACTCTGATCATCATCAGCAGCAATAGCAGTTGCATTATCAAGAACATCATTCATTAAATTAGTGTCGTCATAATAAGCACCACCATCTGATCCAGCAACTATAGCGTTATTTGCATCAGCACTAACACTACTATCTAGGTCTCCTGCGGTTATATAACCAACATCATTATTAAAAGCACTAACGCCGATATTATCATTGTCTAATGCAAAAGCTCCAACTGAGTTTTCTGATAGTTTTTCTTCTGTTACGGAGTTGTTCTGAAGTTTTCCTGGTCCAATAGAACCGTCTTGAATGTCAATACCGTTAACACCACCATCAATTATTTGCAATGAGCCAATACTATTTGGCGCAACTTCAAGATTATCACCTGTAGCCGTGGGCGTTATTACAATTGTACTCACATCATTTACAATAGGGTCTGCTGTTAAAGGACCACCGGTACCGTCTCCACTACCAATATTTACCCATTGAGTTCCGTCATAAAAATGAACGGCCTGTAGTTCTGTATTATAACATAAGGCACCTTGAATGGGTGAAATGGCATTCATTTGAGCTGTTGTGACTCTTGTGATTACCAATACTTTATCTGTACTTTCTAATTCAAGTACTGACGAAGGG
>CALHVP010000203.1 GCA_938038975.1 uncultured Maribacter sp.
TTTTTTATCGATTTCCTTTAAAATAGCTTCAAGCTCAGTAAGGCTCATATCATTCTTTTTCATAAAGAAAGACACCATACTTTTGAAGGAACCTTGAAAGTAACCATCTACCAATTTATTTATACTCTGGTTGCTATAATCAGCCTTTTGAACCAAAGGAAAGTATAGGTAACCACGACCCAGTTGTTCATGACTCACAAAACCTTTATCCTCTAATATTCGGATAATTGTTGATACCGTATTATATGCAGGTTTTGGCTCCGGAAGTTCTTCTATCACGGCCGCTACATTAGATTTCTCTAATTGCCATAGCACCTGCATTACCTCTTCCTCTGCTTTTGTTAATTGTTTCACTTTTATTGAATTTTGCACAGCATCTTTCAATACTGGTTAATACTATTTAACTAAACTATTAGTTCATCTATAAGGCAAATATAACTAAATATTTAGTTTAAACTAATTTCTTAGTTAATAAATTATTTATTCCTCTTTTTTTATGGTTTCTAAACCTTTCATACCCTTAGCTGTAACAAATCATTACTATCTTAGTCCTATAGAAAATATGTGAAATGGATATTGCCTTATTAATTATTGGTTTCCTATTTATGTTTGTAGGGCTATTAGGAAGTTTTTTACCCGTATTACCAGGCCCGCCAATTAGTTGGATAGGTCTTTTACTACTCTACCTTACGAAGGCTGTACCCGATAACTGGTGGCTATTAGGAATTACTCTTGCAGTTGCGCTTATAGTTTTTGCGCTAGATTATATTATACCGGCTATGGGAACAAAAAAATTTGGGGGTACAAAAGCAGGAATGTTAGGAACCACCATAGGTCTTCTAGTCGCCATATTTTTTCCCATTCTAGGACCTATAGGAATTATCGTTTGGCCATTTGTTGGAGCTTTAGTTGGAGAACTATTAAACAAAGCAGATAAAAAAACAGCCACTAAGGCTGCTTTTGGATCATTTTTAGGTTTTTTAACAGGGACCTTTTTAAAATTCATGGTAACCATAGTCTATCTAGGACTATTTATAACCACTGCATGGGAATATAAATCAGCTCTTTTTCCTTACTTTGATTAGAAATAAATTTAAGCGAATAGCTTTTTTACATCTTGAAATAACTTGTAAAATGAAAAAAAATATACTAATACCGTTATTATCCTTTCTATCAATCTTCACGGCTACTTCTCAAGACTTTGCCTCAGCAGAATTAGATAGCTTATTTTTAGTATTGGAGGAAAATGACCGCTATATGGGTAGTTTAGCTATCGCACACAAGGGAAAGGCAGTTTATACCAAAGCTATTGGATATACAGATGTTTCATCAGAAAAGAAGACAGATACAGAAACCAAATTTAGAATTGGGTCTATTTCCAAAACCTTTACGGCATCACTAGTTTTTAAAGCCATGGAAAATGATAAATTAAATTTAGAGGATACGATTTCCAAGTACTTTCCTAATATACCTAATGCCAATACAATAACCATAAGTAATCTATTAAACCACAGAAGCGGTATTTATAATTTTACTAATAATCCTTTATATCTTTCTTGGAATACAACTGCAAAATCAAAGGAAGAACTTCTAAAAATCATCATAGGAGGAGGTAGTGTTTTTGAACCAAATTCGAAAGCAGAATACAGTAACTCAAACTACGTGTTACTTAGCTTTATATTAGAAACTGTTTTTGAAAAATCATACCCAACTTTAATTGCAGAGTATATCACAGAACCATTACAGTTAAACAGCACCTATTTTGGTGGTAAGATAGCTATTGAAGATAATGAAGCAAATTCATTTCAATATACCAAAGGATGGGAAAAACAAACCGAAACAGACATGTCTGTACCATTAGGAGCAGGTTCTATCGTTTCTAACACAACGGATTTAAACACCTTCATGAAAGCACTTTTTGATGGAGACATCATTTCAAAAGAAAGCTTAGCAACCATGATTACCTTAAAAGAGAATTACGGCAAGGGTATTTTTCAAGTGCCTTTTGGTAAAAAGAAAGGGTATGGACATACTGGCGGTATTGACGGATTTTCATCTGTAGCGTATTATTTTCCAGAAGACGAGGTTTCCATTTCTTTAACATCTAACGGAAATAGATTTAGAAATAATGACATCATAATAGCTGGCTTAAGTGCTTTCTACGGCATGCCTATTACCATACCTAGTTTTGAGTCTATACAATTAACTTCTGAGCAATTGGAATCCTTTATAGGAGTTTATTCAAGCGAACAATTTCCTTTAAAAATAACCATTACACAACAGAACGAAACACTTTACGGACAGGCAACAGGACAGCCTTCGTTCCCATTAGATGCAAAACCAAATGATATTTTTGAGTTTTTACCAGCAGGTGTTCAACTAGAATTTCAGTCATCAGAAAACACGATGACCTTACAACAAGGTGGAGGCAATTTTAGTTTTACAAAAGAGGAGTAATAGCATACTTAATTTAAAGCCAAACTACTTTATCGGAAATAGGTTTTCTTAGGTGTTCTGATAGTTCGCCCTCGTAATAACCCATATAAAAGAAGCCAAGACATTTTTCTCCATCATTCATAGGTAGAAACTCATCCATATATGAAATAAGACTTGGTGAACTCCAATAACAACCTATTTCCATCTCGGTACAACAAAGCCACATATTCTGAACAGCCATTGCGGTTGCTGCAATTTCTTCCCACTCAGGAACTGTCTCTAATGGG
>CALHVP010000204.1 GCA_938038975.1 uncultured Maribacter sp.
TGGACAAATATTAGCCCTATAAGGGATGAGCTCATCAGAATTACCAGGAGCACAAATAATCTCTTGTTCATTTAATGTTAAAATTACAGATTTACTATTAGGGTAATACGCTGTTTAACCTAAGCTTAACATAAATGTTAAAATGATAAGATCCTAGCAATATTCAAGCAGAGCCTTGTTAAGCGCTCTTAATTTTATTGCCGTTCTGTCTAGGTCAATATTCTCAATTACGAAGTCAGCTAGCGCTAACTTCTGTTCATCACCCAATTGGTTTTGCATACGTTGCAAGACTTGTTGCTTTGTGCTTCCATCTCTAGCAACAATACGTGCTACACGAATATCCTTTGGTGCGGTAACCAATATGGTTTTATCATAAAGATAATTGCTGCCATTTTCAAACAGCAATGCGGTTTCTTGAACAACATAAGGGTGGTCTTGCTTTTTACTCCATTTAATAAAATGCTTACGTACAGCAGGGTGTACTATTTCATTAAGTTTTTGTAATAAGGCTCTATCTTTAAATACGCGAGATGCAATATATTCTCTATTAAGTTCATTCTCGTTATAGGATTGCGCACCTAACAGTTCTACAATCTTTCTTTTTAAAACTTTAGAATTAACCATAAGGCTTTTCGCCTCTATATCTGAATTGTATACAGGCACCCCTAGTTCTTCTAGCATTTTAGCAACGGTAGATTTACCGCTTCCAATACCGCCTGTGAGTCCAACAACCATCATTGCCGTCTGAGTATAAATTCAATTTCCTTTTTTTGCAAAGTAGCTTTACTTAAGCTACTAGGGAAACTATCTAAAACAATAGGTAGTCTATTTTGACTAGCTGCAGATATATTATTATAATCTCCAATTACCCTAAAATCTGTATTTTCAATAGATTTTAGTTCCGTGAGTTTTCCTTGACACAAAATATCAACGATATCCGGAAACATACGCACTCTCATATTATCAGGAACATTAATCATCTGTATTGGAACTGAAAATACTTTTTCAGAAAAACGATAAACACTTCCAGAAATAGTTATCGCATTTGGTTTCACATTAGATTGCTTTAGGTTATTAGGCAATACTAAAGCTATTTCTTGCGAAAAATCTTCACTTAGATTCACTAAATCTAAATATGAAGTACGTATAGAAGTAATGCTGTCCACTTCATTCTTTGGTCCTCGCAGTGTAACCGTTTCTGGAACTACTTTTACACCTGACTCTAACATATAATTAGACGCTAAATCTATATTTGTCCTTGGTCGCACAGGTACCTGTTTAGAAACTAATTTTATTAAATTTAGAAATAAGGTATCATCCTCCATTTGCACCAACTCCATACGTTTAGAAAGTTGATTGGTTATCTGTTTTCTAAAGACCTTAGGAGCTATATAGTAGTGTTCGCCTTTTGTGCTAATTTTTGATAAATCAACTTTTATTTGCTGCTTTCTTAATTCAAAGCCCATAAACTGAAAACCTACTGCTCTTAAACGAACATCAATACTTTCTATAGGCGTTTCAACTAACAAGAAGTCAACTGGTGGCTCGGAGTATTCAAGCGCAAAACTGGTATTACTAACGAATGTTTGTGAAAGATTATTAACAAGCCAAGCCAAAGCAGAAAAAAACAAAAAGAGTAAGAACACTTTTACTTTTCGTTTTTTCAATCCTGTTCTAAGGCGCTCTCCAATCAAAATCAAGAATTTGTTTTAAAAAATAATTTAGGAAAAATATCCTGTGGTGCATTTTTACTAAATGTAATATAAATAGTAGATTTTAAAAAACCATAGCCATAACCAAAAAACTGAACTACAGTTGCAAACAATGCTAAAGCAGCAACAACTAAGTTTTTCGTTTTAATCAATGCATCAAAAAACAATACTAAAAAATATATTGCGTAACATGCTATTGGCCAAATACTTCCAAGTAATAAAGCGAAAACAGAAACTAGTAATCCTATACAAAATAAGGTAGGAAACCAATAGGTGATTTTAGCGGTTTGCGGATGCCATTTATTTAAAATTGGCCTCACCATACCAAACTTATTTACTTGTATATAAAATTTATTCCAATCTATACGACGTTTATGGTACACAAAAGCTTCCGGTATGAGCTTGGTATCATAGCCCTTATTCCATATACGGATAGTTAAATCTGGGTCTTCACCAGGATGAATGTTTCCATATCCACCTACTTGTTCAAATGCTTCTTTAGACAAACCCATATTAAAACTTCTAGGCTGAAACTTGTCTACCCCTTTTTTTCCTCCTCTAATACCGCCTGTCGTCCAAAAAGAGGTCATGGCGTAATTAATTGCTTTTTGCACGGTACTGAAGGATGCATGAGCGGCATCTGGTCCGCCATAACAATGCACAAATTGTTTTTGAAGGCTTTTTTCCGCTTCCACCAAATACTCTGGGGGCAAAATACAATCAGAATCTAAGACCACAAAATAATTACCCTTTGCTAATCGCATACCGTAATTTCTAGAATCACCAGGGCCAGAATTCGATTTTTCGTAATACGATATATCTAAGCGATCTTTATAATTGGAAACAACCTCTAAAGAAGATAAGGTGGACCCGTCTTCAACGATGACCACCTCATATTCCTTTGTATATTTTTGTTTCAGTAAACTATCCAAGAGCTCTTTAATCTCATTGGGCCGGTTAAATACCGGAATAATAAAAGAAAAATATAAGTTCATTTTTTACTCGATAATCGAGATTTAAATACTCAGTGGCTTGCCCCTAGGTAGTTTATTTTAATCTAAAAACCCAACTAGTCGTAGTTACAGGAATACTTCTTGATTAAAATTTCTCTATAACCTCTTGACTCACACCCGTATTTGAAAATCCACCATCATGGAAAAGATTTTGCATAGTCACCTTACGAGTTAAATCGGAAAATAAAGTCATAGTATAATCAGCACAGTCTTGAGCAGAAGCATTTCCTAATGGAGACATTTTTTCTGCATAACTAATAAAACCATCAAAACCTTTAACTCCTTGACCAGCGGTAGTTGGCGTTGGAGATTGAGAAATAGTGTTTACTCTAACATTCTTTTCCTTACCAAAGAAATAACCAAAACTACGCGCTACAGATTCTAAGTATGCCTTATTATCTGCCATATCATTATAATCTGGAAATACACGTTGCGCTGCCATATACGTAAGTGCAACAATACTACCCCATTCATTCATAGCATCGGCCTTGTATAAAGACTGCATTACTTTATGAAAAGATAAGGCAGAAACATCCCATCCTTTTGCTGTAAAATCGTATTTCTCATCAGTATACGCTCGTCCTTTTCTAACATTTACAGACATTCCAATTGAATGCAAAACGAAATCTAGTTTACCACCAAGAATTTCTTGAGCCTGTGCCACCAAATTATCTAATTCTTCAACACTTGTAGCATCAGCAGGTATAATCTGTGAACCAGTTTGTTCTGCTAATTCCTTTATCTGCCCCATTCTCATAGCAATAGGTGCATTTGTTAATACAAACGTTGCTCCTTCTGCGTGAGCACTCAATGCTGTTTTCCATGCAATAGACTTTTCGTCTAACGCACCAAATATAATTCCTCTTTTACCTTTTAATAAATTGTATGCCATGATGGTTATGCTGATTTGTTGATTTAAAATTCAAAGATATCTAAAATATGTGTATTTAATTTAATAACTCCTTTGCGTGTGCCATTGCAGAATCAGACAATTCTTTACCACCTAACATTTCAGCAATTTCTACAACACGTTCCTCTGTAGAAAGCCTTTTCATATCTGTTTGGGTGCCTGTATCGCTATCTGTTTTGAATACTTTATAGTGCTGATTTCCTTTTGATGCCACTTGCGGAAGATGCGTAATAGAAAATACTTGCATTTCATTACTCATCTCTCTCATAATATCTGCCATACGATTAGAAATCTCTCCAGAAACACCGGTATCTATTTCATCAAACATTATCGTTGGTAGTTTTTCATACTTAGCCAAAATAGCCTTTATTACCAACATAATTCTGGATAACTCTCCACCTGACGCTACCTTTTTAAGCAAGCCATAGGCACTCCCCTTGTTAGCCGTAAACAAAAACGAAAGTTCATCCATCCCGTTTGACTTAAAGCTGTCTGATGCACTTAAAGCAATTTGAAAAGATGCACTTGGCATGCCTAATAGTGCTAAATCAGATTCTAATTGTCGCTTTAGCTCAGGTATAACTGCATTACGTTTCTCACGAAGTAACACCCCTTTTTCTTCCAAAACTGATTCTAACTCTTGTACTTCACGAGTTTTTAATGCTATTTTTTGATCCACGTTGGCGGTTTCAAAAACTTTATCCGCCAAATCGTTTTTAATACTAATCAGCTCCGAAATCTCTGAAACCCCATGCTTCTTTTGTAAATTATATAGTAACTGTAGTTTGGTATTCACTTCCTCCAAGAGCTTTGGGTCAGATTCCACTGCATCTTGAAAAGTCTGTAATTCTGTATTTATATCGTCTAATTCTATAAAAACAGATTGTATTCTTTCATGTAAGCCTGCATATTGACTTCCATAACCAGCTAACTTAGACAATGCTAACCTAGCTTGTGTCATTAGTGCAATTACACCTATTTGGTCATCGTTAAATAATTGATCTCCTTTAGAGAGTTCCTCCATTATCAATTCCACATTATTCAATTGTGAATACTGTGTTTCTAAGGCTTCTAAAATCCCTTCCTTTAAAGGCGCAGCTTCTAATTCTGTTAGCAAAAACGAATTATAATCCTGCTCTTTGGTGGCGTTTTGTTGAAATTCTAAAAGGGTATTTAGTTCTTTTTGAGTACTAGAATGTGCTTTTAATGTTTTCGTGTAATCTAAAAGGCGCATCTTGTTATCAGCCAAAGCATCTATTAGTTTAAACTGAAAATCGTTCTCAGTTAACTGCATCGTTTGATGCTGCGAATGCACATCAATTAGCTGATCACCTAATTGGGCTAATATATTTAGTGTAACTGGGGTGTCATTAATAAATGCTCGCGATTTACCACTTGGAAGTATCTCTCTTCGGATAACTGTAGTTTCATCAAAATCCAAATCATGAATTTCAAAAAAAACCTGTAAGCCATAATCCTTAATTAAAAAATCTGCCTCAACAATACACTTCTTATCCTTGTTACGTAAAGAAGAAAGATCAGCACGCTTACCTAGAACTAAAGAAAGTCCTCCTAATAAAATAGATTTTCCAGCACCAGTTTCACCAGTAATTACTGTAAACCCAGATAGTAGATCAACTTCTAAGCTGTCTATTAACGCATAATTCTCAATGGAAAGTTTGGAAAGCACCCTTCTAAAATTTAGATAAACAAAGGTACTCTATATTCTGAAGTGAAAAAAAAATCAGTAGGTAATATCGTTCCATGTACTAGAATACAATGGAGCTATTCGGTTTAAAGTCTCTTTTAATTTTACAATATCTACTTTTGGACCATCTGAAAAGATGTTTTGAATTTCATCTGATTTTGCATCAAAAAAAGTGGACACTAGAAAAGCATTAGGTCTTCTTTTAATCATCGTTTCAAAAAGCTTCATGGTGCCAGCTATTACCTGTTTACCAGTGCTATTATTATCACCAAGGATATCCATACCCTTACGATGATAATTATACATGGCCACTCTATATTCTTTGTAGGTATTTGATAACAAGTTATCTACTAACTCAAAACGACTACGATCTGTTGATTGGTTCCAACCTGCAAAATTAGTTCCCTGAGCTTGCGTTACAATACTCTGTGCCTTTCTAAACAAGTCATTACCCCCTTCAAGTGCAAACGTATCAGCATCCAGACCAAGCATAATATAAACGTAATACGCTACTACAGCAACTAGATTGGATTCAAAAACATTCTCATTAAATACTAAAGGTTGAAACTCTATATATTGAAAACTAAACTGATTGTCTTTATAGTTAAAAACAGGTGTCTCATAGGACGTATTAAATACAGGTCTTGAGGATTGTATTTGAATATTTCCTTTAAAACGATCAGATTCATATTCCGTAATGGTTATGAAAATTTGACCATTGACCTGTTCATTCTCCTTATACACCCTATTCGTCCATTTCGTTTTATTCACGAAATCATTTAAAGACCGTTCCAAGGTTTGGAAGATTTGTTGATTGGTTTGAGAGACTTGATCGGCGTTTACTGTAATGGTAGCGTTTAGCTCTTGAGCCTGCAACGCATTATAAAACAAACAAAGACTAAAGAAAATTAAAAGCTTACGCATAGCGTCTTTTGATGATTTCATTAAAAATATCCACAGCAACATCTGCCTTGGTTTTTAATTCAAACGTTTGTATTGTAGAATTGGTATCTATAAAGCTAATTTTATTGGTATTTCCGCCAAATCCTGCTCCCTTATCATTCAATGAATTTAGGATAATTGCGTCTAGATTTTTTCGCTTTAGCTTAGCTTTTGCATTCTCAACTTCGTTTTCAGTTTCTAATGCAAAACCTACTAGGTATTGGTCCTTTTTAATTTCACCTAAAGACAGTAGAATATCCTTTGTCTTTACTAGGTCAATTTGCATACTGCTCTGAGACTTTTTTATCTTTTGCGAAGCCTGTACTTTTGGTTTGTAATCCGCAACAGCAGCTGCACAGATAACAATATTGGAATCCGCATAATATGTATGTGCTGCTTTGTACATTTCGTCAGCAGAAACTACGTGTATTACAGCAATACTATCGTGTGCTGCAGTATATTTTGTTGGTCCTGAAACTAGAACTACCTCGGCACCTAATTTAGCAGCACAATGAGCCAACTCAAATCCCATAAGTCCAGATGAGTGGTTCCCTATAAAACGAACTGGATCTATAGCCTCATAGGTAGGACCAGCTGTAATCAGTACTTTTTTTCCTTTTAAAGGAAGTCCAAGGCTTAATTCCTTTTTTACAAAAGAGATAATATCTTCAGGTTCTGCCATGCGACCTTCACCATGAAGTCCACTGGCTAATTCACCAGAAGTGGCAGGAATCATAAAATTGCCAAAAGATTTTAATTTTTCTAAGGTCTCCAATGTACTTGGATGCTTATACATATCCAAATCCATCGCCGGAGCAAAAAACACAGGACATTTAGCTGATAGATACGTAGCCAATAAAAGATTATCACAATTACCAGATGCCATTTTAGACATGGTATTGGCAGTTGCTGGTGCTATAATCATCAAATCTGCCCAAAGACCTAATTCCACATGATTATTCCAATCAGTGGTATGCCCTTCTGATTGCACAAAATCTGATACTACTGGATTTTTAGATAATGTAGCAAGTGTAAGTGGGGAAACAAAAGCACTGGCGCTATCGGTAAGAACAATCTTAACGTTAGCGCCAGCTTTTATTAGTAAACGAACAAGAAAAGTAGTTTTATAGGCTGCTATCCCTCCGGTAATGCCTAAAAGGATGTTTTTACCGCCTAACATACCCTTATGCGTCTTTCTCTGTATTTCTATGGTAAATTCTATCCATTAACCACTCCTCTACGGCCATGGCATGTGGTTTAGGTAATTTTTCGTAGAACTTAGAAACCTCTATTTGTTCCTTATTCTCAAAAACTTCTTCCAAGCTATCGCTGTATGTTGCGAACTCTTCTAACTTTTCCAATAATTCCTTTTTGATTTCAGAATTGATTTGAACAGCACGTTTTGCTGTAATGGAAATAGCTTCGTAAATATTCTCGGTTCTACTATCGAACTCATTTTTGTTAATCGTTACCGTAGATACGGCAGCTTTGGAGTTCTTTAAATCGTTCATGTTCATAATTGACACTATTTATTTTGATTCTGCTGTGTAAAGTAATAATCCTCTTTCTACGTCTTCCATCAAATCGTTTATTTCCGAATCAAACTTAGAAGTAGCATATTGTTTTTTAAACGCCATTATAGAAGTTTTAGCGCTTTCAAGACGTTCTTTTTGTAATTTTTCAAAGCTATTGACTGCCATATACGTTTGTGCATCTGCCTTTATGTATAGTGCCTCTTCTCTATATACAGAACCTGGAAAGTCAGAAACAAAGTTCTCACTTGCCTCAACTGCAGACTTCAACATATCAAAATTAAACTCACCTAGCTTATTGTATTGTTTTAATATCTCAAAAGCCTTACGCTCTTTTTTAGTACTCAATTCTTGCGCCATGGCATTAGCCTGTGCAAAATATTCAGATTCTGCATGAGCATTAATAAAATTCTGAAGTTTTAACAAAGCTTTGTCCGTATCTGTTTGATCTAGTGTATGCTTTGGAGATAACTGGTAATAGCTTTTTGCTCCGTAGTATGCCGCTTCCGTTCCCTTCTCACTTTTGGGGTACGACTTTAAAAACCGCTCATATTGGTATCCCGCTGTATTGTAATCCTCTAATTGAAAATAACTATCAGCCAAGAAGAACATCACACGCTCTCCTTGTGGCTTGCCTATATACTTTGGCGCTATTTGCTCAAGCAGCCTATTAGCACGTTTAAAATCACCTTCTTCGTAAAGTTTTTCAGCCAAATCGTACTTTGGCTTAACATCCTCATTTTTAAGCACCTTCTGGAACTCACTGCACGATTGAAAGGCAACCGCCAAAACTACTAAAAGAAATATTTGCTTCATTCTAAAAAACATTTTGCAAAATTAATGAATTTCAATGGATTTAAAAAACATTTTTAATAGACCAAAAATAGGTTCATTCTGCTTTAAATGCCTTGCTTTTGTATAAGTTTTAACGTAAAAAGATTATGCGTGAATTCGTGAAAGAGAATGTAGAAATAATCCTATTTTCTTTTTAAGTTCAGGCGAGGCAACTATTAACGGTAACCTTACCTCAGCACCACTTAGACCAATTATCTCTATTAAAGCTTTAATGCCTGCGGGATTTCCTTCTTCAAAAATTAAGTTCATACCATCTTGCAAGAGGTAATGCAATGCATGTGCTTCTTTTGTATTCCCCTCCAATGCAAGACGCACCATTTTTGAAAATTCTTGCGGTACACCCTGCCCTATTACAGAAATTACACCGTCTCCACCTGCTAAAATTGT
>CALHVP010000205.1 GCA_938038975.1 uncultured Maribacter sp.
TGTCCTCCAAAAATTCCTTCGGTAGCAATTTCTTTATAAGACGCCAATAATAAAGCAATCAGCGGCGCAGAAATAACAGTTAAAACTGGGACAAGGATTCCTTGTTTAATACCCAGAACCTTCTTTTCCATTACTTCTTTATTTGGTGGTAATCCCCTGTCTCCAAAAACGTTCTTTTTAATACCACTCCAAAAAACTATAAGACCGGTAAGCATTCCTATTCCTGCCAAACCAAAACCATAATGCCAGCCATATGTTGCCGCTAACCAACCACATAACAATGGTGCTGCCCATCCTCCAATATTTATTCCCATGTAGAAAATAGTAAAACCAGAATCTTTCTTAGGATCACCGTATGGATAAAGTGTTCCAACGAATGTGGAAATGTTAGGTTTAAAAAACCCGTTACCTACAATTATTAATGATAAAGCCAAGAAAAATGCAATATCATTCTCAATAGCCAAAACAAAATGACCAATTGACATTAGAATACCTCCTAAAAAAATAGAGTTTCTCATCCCTAGAATCTGATCAGAAATTTTTCCTCCAATTACTGTAGAAGCGTAAACTAAAGAACCATAAGAGGCGTAAACTGCAGCTGTTGCAAAATCTCGTTCAACTAATTTTTCAAAAATTACATTGATCATGTAAAGCGTAAGCAAAGCACGCATTCCATAGAAACTAAAGCGTTCCCATAATTCAGCAAAAAAGAGATAAAATAATCCTACCGGATGTCCAAAAAGTTCTTTTTGAGGCGCTAGTTCATTGTCTGTCATAGTATGTTGAATTTAGTTGGTTCTAGTTAATTTATAGCTTCGCTTTAACAAAATCGGTCATTTTATTGAATAAGTGAATACGGGTATTACCCCCTTTAACACTGTGCGCCTTATCTGGGTAAATTGCCCAGTCAAATTGTTTATTGGCCTGAACTAATGCTTCTACCATACGCATGGTGTTTTGCACATGCACATTATCATCACCAGATCCATGAATCAATAAATAATCACCTATTAACAACTCTGGATAGTTAAAAGGGGAATTATCATCATAACCGCCTGGATTTTCATCTGGTGTACGCATAAAACGCTCTGTGTAAATAGTATCGTAAAAACGCCATGAGGTTACAGGAGCAACTGCAATAGCCATTTCAAATACATCATTACCTTTTAATAAACAATTGGTAGACATATGTCCTCCAAAGCTCCAACCCCATATACCTGTGCGATTGGCATCTACATACGCTAATTCACTTAATTTTTTTGCTGCAGCAATCTGATCCTCTGTCTCATATTTTACCAGATTCAAATAGGTCACCTTTTTAAAATCGTTCCCTTTGAAACCCGTACCTCTTCCATCTACACAGGCGACAACGTACCCTTGTGAAACCAATGTTTGGTGCCAGTAATCCCTATCACCCATCCAACTATTAGAAACGTTCTGAGACCCTGGACCACTGTATTGATACATAAGCAAAGGATACTCTTTTGTTTCATCAAAATTAGCAGGCTTAATCATGTACATGTTCAAATCATTACCGTTTATAGCAATGGTAGAGAACTCCTTAGCACCTATTTCATAAGACCCTAGTTTAGTAGACAAACTTGTATTATCTAAAATATCCTTTACTTTCTTTCCAGTCAACGCATTATGTAACGTATACCTAGGCGGGGTAATAGTACTAGAATAATTATTAATAAAATAAGTGAAATCTGAACTAAAGGAAGCTGAATTAGTACCAGCTTCAGCCGCTAGTGCCTTCTTCTTCTTCCCATTACTTTCTACACTATAAACACCTCGGTTTATAGAACCATTCTCTGTAGATTGGTAATAAATTTTATCTTCGTTCTGGTCATATCCATAATATTTGGTTACCTCCCAGGCTCCGTTCGTAATTTGATTCATTAAATTCCCTTCCGAATCATACAGGTAAATATGGTTCCAACCATCCTTTTCACTCGTCCAAATAAAACTATCATCAGCTAAAAAGGTAAGATTATCATGGATGTCTACATAGGCTTTATCTTTTTCTTCTAACAAAAGGGAAACGGTTTCTGTTTTTATGTCTACTAAGTGAAGTTTTAAATAATTTTGATGCCTGTTCATGGTTTGCACACTCAAGGAACTTCTATCGTTCATGAATTTAATTCTTGGAATGTAGTAAGCATCTCCTAAATTTATCTTTGCTGTACTCCCGCTTTTTAAATCGTAAGTATGCAAACTTACCTTGGCATTTTCCTCACCGGCCTTTGGATATTTGAAAACATGCTGACTAGGGTATTTCTCTGTTCCATAAACATCCATGGAAAACTCAGGAACATTGGTTTCATCAAAACGTAAAAAGGCGATGGCACTACCATCGGAATTCCATTCAAAGGCACGAACAAAGGAGAATTCCTCTTCGTAAACCCAATCTGTTACCCCGTTAATGATTTTATTCTTTTCACCATCCTGGGTTATTTGTTGGGTCTGGCCATTTTCCAAATCCATCAAGAAAACATTATTATCTTTTACATAGGCTACTTTAGTACCAGTAGGTGATAAGGTGGGTTCCTGAATTTTGACATCACTAATTTTCACAAGCGCCTTAGATGAAATATCATACACATAAAAAACACCTAAGGTAGACCTCCTAAAAATTGGCTCTACCTCGGTCGCCAACAACAGCTTGGTTTCATCCTTACTAAAGCTATACGAGGAAAAATCCTCAAGACCTTCTACATCCCCTGTAGAGATGCTGGTTGCAACTTTTCCTAATGTCTTATAATCGTAAATATCTACGGAAACTAAACCACGATAGGGATCCTTATTTAATACGGAATATTGCTTTCCATTATTCATAGAACGCAAAGCATCCATTTTGTTTACTTTAAAAACATCGGTATAAATTTCTTCAACGGTTATTTTTTTTTGCTGAGCATTAACCACTTCTGTAATACCTAGCGCGCAAATCAATAAAAAAGTAAAAAATCGCATAAAAAGACACATTTTGTTATACTCATCAAGTTTACCACAATTTATGTAAAAAACCTTGGAATACCTTAAAAAAGAAAGCCTTGACAAGCCGCTTAAAAGCTTAATTTCATTCAACTCAATATCATTATCTTTACTTTTGAAAACCAAAACAAAACCGTAAAATGGTAGGGGAAGACTTTATGTTATTTTCAACTACCTTCAGAATATTATAATACATGACGAAACCTATAAGTGGTTTTTCTAAACTTTCCAAAGAACAAAAGATAGATTGGTTAGCGACACATTATACCACAAACCCCGAAGCATCTAAACAAACTATAGCTCAATATTGGAACCAAAACAATGGTTTACAACAATTACACGATGAGTTTATAGAAAACACAATAACAAACTTATATACCCCTCTTGGTATTGCTCCTAATTTTTTAATAAACGATAGACTCTATGCTATACCAATGGCTATAGAAGAAAGTTCTGTGGTTGCAGCAGCTAGTAAAGCAGCTAAATTCTGGATGAATAAAGGAGGGTTTAGCACCAACGTTTTAGGAACAGAAAAAGTAGGGCAGGTACATTTTATATTCAAGGGCAGTTTTGAAAAACTAACTTTATTTTTTAAATCGATACAAGACATATTACACGCTGAAAGTGCACACCTAACAGAAAGCATGGCCAAACGTGGTGGCGGTATTTCTAAGATTGAACTTAGGAATAAAACGAAAGACTTAGACCACTACTACCAGTTACATTGCACTTTTGAAACTAAAGATGCGATGGGCGCTAACTTTATTAATAGCTGTCTAGAACAGTTCGCGACAACTTTAAAGGGAGAAGCTTTAACGTATGCTAACTTTAACGAAGATGAGAAGCACATTGAAGTAGTCATGAGTATTCTTTCTAACTATGTGCCAAATTGCTTAGTTCGTGCAAGCGTTAGTTGCCCGGTTGAAGAGTTAAAGCTTTCTAACGAAATATCGCCTCAGTTATTCGCAGAAAAAATGATTCGTGCGGTTGCTATTGCAAAAGTAGAACCCTATCGCGCTGTTACCCATAATAAGGGAATAATGAACGGTATAGATGCCGTAGTTTTAGCCACTGGTAATGATTTTAGAGCCATAGAAGCTGGCGTACATGCATATGCTTCTAGAAATGGCAGTTACAGCAGCCTAACACATGCTGAAGTAAAAGGTGGAATTTTTAAATTTTGGATTGAATTACCCTTAGCGCTTGGCACAGTTGGAGGATTAACTAAATTACACCCACTAGTTAAACTTAATCTGGAAATTCTTCAAAACCCATCAGCCAAGGAATTAATGCAAATTATTGCAGTTGCAGGCTTAGCACAAAACTTTGCAGCTGTGAGCTCTCTAGTAACTACAGGTATCCAGAAAGGGCACATGAAAATGCATTTACTAAACATGCTTAATCAGCTAGGAGCAAATGCAAACGAAAAAGCAAAACTAACAGCACATTTTAAAACAAATACCGTAACCCATAGAGGTGTTGCAGATGCTTTAGCACAATTGAGAAAAACATCATGACTCAAGAATATTATAGTAACGGTAAGTTATTACTATCTGGGGAATATGCCATTTTAGACGGAGCAGAAGGATGGGCAATTCCTACTAAATTTGGGCAAAACCTTAAAGTTACAGGTAATTCATCTGGGATATTAACATGGACCAGTATAGATGCTGATGGGACAACTTGGTTCCAATGTGAATATGATGTATATAACCTTGCTATAGTTTCTACCACAGATGAAGAGATTTCAAACAAGCTCATTACTATATTAAAAGAAGCTCAAAACCTAGCTCCTAATTTTCTAAAAGATTCTAATGGCTTTATGGTTGAAACGACATTAACCTTTCCTAGAAATTGGGGTTTAGGCACTTCTTCTACTTTAATAAATAATATAGCACAGTGGTCAAAAACAAACCCGTACATGCTGTTAAAAAAATCCTTTGGTGGCAGCGGATATGATATTGCTTGTGCACAGCATGACAGCCCTATCTTATTTAAGATTGAAAATAAGCAGCCTGTTATAAGTCGTATAGAACCAGAATTGTCCTATTCTGAACAACTATATTTCGTTTATTTGAACCAGAAAAAAAATAGCAGAGATGCTATAGCGGCATATCGAAAGCAACCTATTGATAAAAAGGGGCTAACTACTAAAATAACAGACCTCACAAAACAGCTTTACCAGTCTAAAACCTTACTTGAATTTGAAGCCGCATTAGACCTTCATGAGACTATACTTTCCTATGCTTTAAAAATTCCTACCATAAAGGAAGAACTCTTTCCAGATTATAGTGGAAGCATTAAAAGCTTAGGTGGCTGGGGAGGTGATTTTGTAATGGTAACCGCAAGAGAGAACACGCTAACCTATTTCAATCAAAAAGGATACAATACTATACTCTCCTATTCAGAAATGGCATTGTAACATAACACTACGCTCTTTAAAAAAATATGCCTAGCTAAATGAAGTAAAAAACAAAAGCCTCCACAATGGGAGGCTTTCATTTTATGTGATCGTATTTTATTTAGTAAAAAGTAGATCTTTTATCTTCAATTTCGGCACCAGATTTCAATGCATTATAAACAGCTGTATTTACCTTATTAGCTGCATTATTTCTTAACGTATTAGAGTATGTACTATAATTTTCTAATTTTGGTGCCTCCGTCTTTTTAGTGATTTCAATCATAAAGACACCAGTATTGCCTTCCAATAAACCTGAACTCTCACCTTGTGCCATACCGTAAGCCATACCAACTACAGCTGGCTCGCTTCCCGCACCAGGAATAGTAGGTGATTTTACTGTTAAAGCAGAAGCTGTAGAAACAGATATGTTATTATCCTTGGCAAAGGCATCCATAGCTTTTCCTTTACTTGCTGCTATAATTTGTGCTGCTTTACGTTCTTTTCTAAGTATTGGTAACACCACTAAAGAAGCATCTTCAGAAGACATTACTCCTTCTTTGTATCTACCCGTAACCTGAGCAACCGCATATCCGTTATTTATATTGAAACGTTTGATGTCAGCTAATTTAGTATCCTCATTAAAAGCCCATTGCACAATATTTCTTTGTGTACCTAAGCCAGGAAGATTCTCATCTAGTTCCATTATTTTGTTAACAGGTCTTACCAAATATTGATTTGTACGTGAAATACTAGAAAACTCATCTTTATTCTCAATCGTTTCCATTTCAAATTTGGTCGCATCAGTAAACAAAGCGTTAATGGTTTCCTCAGATGCAACTACTTCCCTAGAAAGGGTAGCAAGCTGAACAATATCTTCCTTATCATCAACCTTTATGATATGAAAACCAAAATCGGTTTCTACTAAACCTATTTTTCCAATTGGGTTAGAGAAAATAAAATCATTAAATTCTGTTGCTAAACTTCCTTCTTGAAAGTAACCTAAATCTCCTCCCTGTGGAGCAGAAGGGCCGTCTGAATTATCTCTAGCAAAAGCCGTAAACTCAGATTCATTCTTCATTACTTCTTTGAACAAATCATTCGCTTTTTCTTCAGCTTCCTCTTTTGTTCTTTTAATATCAGGATTAGCACGTGTTGCTCCTTCATATGTTATAAGGATATGGCTAGACTTTACAGAACCATTAGCCTTTCTTCCCATCATCTTTGTGATTTTGTAAGACCCAGCATCCTTATAAGGACCATATAACTGACCAATATTTAGGGTCATTAATGTATCTGCTACACTAGATGGTAACGCTTTTTTAGCTTTATAAATGGTATCAAACTGAATATCTGAGTTACGACTAAGAAAAGCATTCATGTCTGTCGTATTTCTAAATCCTCTAATAGTATCATTACGATCCGTTTGCTCGTTATATACTACCGTATCGTCTAATAATTTAGCAACAGAGGCTTTTACAGCTAAATCGTCTGCTTCAGATGGTTTTTCTTCAAAATATACAAATTGAATATCTCTAGATTTTTCTTGCTTAAATTTTTCCTTGTGATTATTAACATAAGCTGCGATATCTTCTTTGCTAATTGAAATAGTACTATCAGGAATACTTGTGTAAGGAACGCGAACATACTTAATATCCATTTTCTCATTAGCCAACTTATAATCTAACTCACCTTCTTTCAACGTTGCTCCTGCACCTGCTTTAATTAGATTAAAATAGGTTTGCTCCTTAGCCATCTGAACAATTTGCTCTTCAGTCTGTAACCAAGCTTCATACTGTGGTGGATTGTTTACTTTCCAATCCATCACTGTTTGTCTAAAAAGGTTCGGATCAAATACGCCATTCTCATCTTGGAATTGAGGGTTTTGACCGTATCCTGCAGTTTCTAAAAAATCAACTATTTGATCCTGCTCTATACCGATACCTAAATCATCAAACTGACCACCAAGAATGCTATTTCTAACTTCTTGATCCCATACTTGATTCATTACTTGTAGTGAAGATGCTGACGGACCAACTCTTCTAGAAGCAATTTCAACTTTTTCTCTAAAATCATCTATAGATAATTCGTTCCCATTAATTTCTGCAACGGAAGAACCTACTTTACCACCAGAGCCAAAATCGCTACTGGTAAATACTCCGGAAATCACAAACGCAAATAATGCAAGACCTATAATAAGTATGAGGACTGTTGTACGTTTTCTTATATTCTCTAAAACTGCCATGCTGTGAAATAATTAAAATCAGTTGGCGAAATTACCATTTTTAATTGAAATAATAAAAACTAAAAACAGCTGAAATAACGATTAGTACTGCAATTAGTCTAAGTTCAACACTTCCAAGGCTACAAGGTCTATCTTGGTATTAGATACTTCCAAAATAGTAAACCTGAAATTATCTATACTGATTTCAGCATCTTTTTCCGGAATCTCTCCTAAAGTATGGACTAGCATGCCACCCAAAGTTTCGTATTCTTCAGAAGAATTTAAATTTAACTTATAATTTTCATTAATGTAATCCACTTCTAAACGGGCTGAGAATAGGAAATTCAACTCATCTATTTGCTCTTCTCTTAAATCTGTACTATCATGTTCATCTTCAATTTCTCCAAATAACTCTTCTACTATATCCTCTACTGTCATAAGGCCTGAAGTACCACCATACTCATCTAGTACAACCGCTATACTTTTTCTTTTCTTTATTAAAACATTAAGTATATCCTGAATCAACATTGTCTCTGGTACGAACTCAACAGGAAGTAAAATACTTTTTATCGTTTTTGGTTTTTTAAATAGTTCATACGAATGAACATAACCTATAATATTATCGACTGTATCTTTAAATATTAATATTTTCGAGTACCCAGTATCTGTAAACAATTTAGCCAAATTCTTAGGAGTCTCATGAATTTCAACTGCCATAATCTCGGTTCTAGGAACCATTACCTCTCTAGCTTTAACAGCAGCAAATTCTAATGCATTTTGGAATATCTGAATTTCAGAATCTACATTATCCTCACTTTCTACCGTTTCCATTTGCTCTGTAATATAATCCCCAAGTTCAATTTTACTAAAAGCTAATTGCACCTCATCTCCTGTTGTACGAAAGATATATTTTAAAATAAAATCTGAAACACTAATAATAAACTCCGAAATAAGAGAAAACAGTAAGTAAAAAAAGTAAGCTGGTATAGCAAGTAGCCTCAATAAGCTATTCGCATATATTTGAAACAAAACTTTAGGTAAAAACTCTGCTGTTATTAGGATAACTATTGTAGAAATAACAGTTTGGGTAAGTAGGGAAAAATCGGTAAGTAATGCTCTCAAAAGCAGGTTTTGAGGAGACAAACCCATAAACCAATTCATGAGTAACTCTCCCATAAACAAACCATAAATTACTAAGGCAATATTATTACCAATAAGCATGGTAGCTATAAACTTAGATGGCTTCTTGGTAAGTCTTGTGAGTACTTTAGCTAAGACACCTTCTTGCTTCTTCTCTATTTCTATGTGTATTTTATTGGCAGAAATAAACGCGATTTCCATGCCAGAGAAAAAAGCAGAGAAGACAAGAGAAAAAACTATAATAAGAATATCTGGTTCCACTATTGGTTCTGATTATCCTTTTGACGTTGTTCAAATTTTTTACGATATGTTCTTCTAAACAGGAACATACCTATAGATACAACTGCAGAGAAAATAAAAATGTACGCCATTTGCCTATTAACATTCCAGTCTGTAAAAATTCTATAGAGCGAAAAAACAGCTACTACAGCGTATATATATTCTGTATATCTTAATATTTTAATCATCGCTATCCTCTTTAATAAGCATTATTCCTAAGGTTCTATGCGCTTTCATAATACTTAGGTCTTTCTTTATATCCATTCCTTTACCATCCATAACAGTACCATCTTCAGGATTTATAAATTTAAATGTTTCCTGGGTAAATGCCCACTCATTTTCACGATCATAATATAACTGGGGAGTCTCCAATCTCTTTCCATCATCAGACTTAATAATCACATTTCCTTGAAGATCTACTAAACCTGTAGCAGAATAATATATCCCGTAATCCGATTCCACTGTTGTCTTTTGATTGTTTTCGTTAAAAATCTCGAGCAACAAACCTTCTGGAAAGGTCAGGTATGGAAAATTTAGGTTTTCAAAATCATTTTGAAGCGGTCCAGAAAGTATAGCCATCACTTTAGAAGAACCATCTTCTTCTGCCCCTAGTTTTTCAGGAATTTCTGTATAGGTAAAAACAAAATCCTTAGCTACACCTTGAGGAAAAATTTCTTTCTCGGCCTCATCCCCTACACGTTCGTAATCGTCCTTGCAAGAATAAAAAAGCATTGCTATGGATAGTACCATAACAATGCTTTTAAAATTATCTTGAATATGTTTTGTCATTCTATAACGTGGGAACCTTTACACTTCCGCCTACCCAACAATTAAAGGTAACTGTTTTTCCTGCCATTCCTGAACTGAATATCATCTCCTTGCTAGGTGCTTTTGCAGAATAACTAGCCACTGCTTGGTTTGCAGAACCCCTTACAGATGGATCAACTCTACCAGCTTTCGCAGCCATATCAGCAGCTTTCCAATACATAGCACGTTTCTCAAAAGATGTAGCGCCACAACCATTAGCACTTGAAGCATATAAGTTAGCAATTAATAAATATGCTCTACCATTGGAACCGTTAGCGTTAATAGCTTTTTGGGCATAATTTCTTGCTGTAGACTTGCTGCCTTTTCTTTTATTAATCGTAGCTACTTTCATAGCTATTTTAGATTTCTTTACAGGGTCTGTCTCTAAGCTTAATGCCTTATCAAAATCCTTCATAGCACCATTAGAGTCACCATTTTTGATTTTAAGTGTTCCTAAGTAAACAAATATATCTGCAGATGGATCTAGATTCTTTTGAGCTTCTACTAGCTTAACAAAAAGATCATCATCTGTACATTCCTTACTAAACATTCTAGAGACAGCGCCTTTTACCCATTTCACATCACCTTTCTTCTCCTCGTAATTCTTCTCATATAAAGGAATAAGGTTACTACAATCTGCAAGAGCACCTAACTTAGAATCAATACTTCCAGATATTTTACCGTAGTTCTCTGAGTAAGAGTTATACGACTTTAAAGCACGTTTTTCTTTAGATGTTAATGTACCTGCTTCTTCTTTTGGTAAAAGCTTAGCAATTTTCACTGTAATCGCATCGTTTTCCTCTTCTATTTTCGTGATTACTTCATCGTAAACATCAAAAACTTCTTGCAATTCTTTTTTACCTCCATTGTGCAAGTCTACTAAACTCGAAAAGTACAAGTATAATGCTTTTGGGTTTTTGAAATTCTTTTGATCTTTTGAAAAAGCATCATCTAACATTCCATACATCTTTTCATCATCAATCATCTTATGATCACTCATAAGCATAGACTTATCAATCATAGTTTCTGCTACGCTTGTCTTAGAAGCATAGTGCACCAATCTATTGTCATACACAGCAATTAACATCTGAACAAAAGCATCTTTTTCTCCAGCTGCTGCTTTATCAATTTTATCGTTTAAAATACGCTCTCCATAAAAATAGGTTGCGTAGTTTAACTTAGGGCATGTTTCATATACCATTTTCCAAGGCTCGTAAGCCGCATCGTAATTCTTGACTTTGGCATGCTCCGAGAAGATGGAGAGATTAGTCATACATTCAGGATTCTGTGCTTGGGCATTGCTTACCCCAATCATTCCTAAGAATAGTATTGCCGTGAAGTAAATTTTCGTTTTCATCTTGCTAAGTTTAAAGTGGTTAATGTAGTAATTAATTTCTAGTTAATTTTTCGTTTCTGGAACCAACGGTCATTTAAGGAGAGTCCTATATTTATCTTAAGATAGTTCTCTTCTACCAAATCAGCTCTTGTTGTTCCTCTCTTTCCTAATTCAAATCCTAGATTAAGATTGGATAAACTTCGTCCCAGTGGTAGACCAACTCCAAAAGTTATGCCAAAGTTATTTATATCTACATCACTCACCACCATTCCTGTATTATCTAAACGCAGTCCTGCTCTATATGTCATACGTTTCAAGTAGCTAGAAAAGGAACCACTATCTGGTGTAATAAATCCTCCAAAAGCGAATGAACTAGCATCCTTATAAACAATATTATCTACTCCTAGAAAAGGGTTTTCAAAATCACTTAAACCCTGAAAGCTATATTCACCTCCAAGAAACCATTTTCTATCTTTTCCAAATCCTAATCCAACAGTAGTTGTAGTAGGCACCTTAAACTCAGTATTCTTTAGATTTTGACTATCTAAATCTATATCTACCTCTTCAATTGTAAAACCTGAAGCTACTGAGAAAGAACCAATACTTCTTTCATTCTTAGAAACAAGATTTCCTTGAGTGTTCACCCGAACTGAAGAATGCAATCTATATTTATCGTTTATTAAAGGAGTATAATTTAATGCGTAATTGAAATCAAAACCATTCACTTTTGAATTTCTTCTATCAAACGAACCAAATTGCACATCTTCTATTTGTTGTAAACGCTCACTATTCAGACTTCCGAAATTATAATTAATCGTTGCACCTATACTCACATTTTTCAAAAGCTCATAACCAACAGAATAATATACTCTGTTGAGACCACCAGAACCACTAAAAATGGTTGTTAGCTCCTCAACACCTCGAATCTGATTGTCTTCAAAATTATATCCTATAGAAGAATATGGCATGATTCCGAAACCCATACCTAATTTATCACCGATTCCAAATCCTAAGGAGATGTAATCTAAATTGGTTACCGAACTGCGTTCTACAGTTGTGAAATCCTCAATGCGAAATCTTTTGTTTGATATACCTGCTGTATAAACAACCAATCCGTTACCCTCCCATACATCTATACCTAGTTGAGCATACGCTGCAGGGTTTCTTAGATTAAGATGAGTGCTATCTGCATAAACTGCAATCCCCCCCATCATTTGATTCTCTACAGTACCTGTTGTCCGTAATTCACCTATACCAAAAAACGAATAAGGAGATACAGTTCCATCTTGTGCGTACATACCCGTGGCGGTGATGCATACAATTGCAATTAAAATTTTTCTAATCATCTAATGCTTGTTGTATTCCAACAAATAATTAAGCCCCTTAAGGAGGAATTTGGAATCCGCAAAGATGGTATTTTTTAGCCGTTTAGACAAAAAATGGGCATCACCCCCTGTTAAAATAACTGTTAAATCTTCAAAACGCAATATATATTGGGCTATTACTCCATTTATTTCATGCTCAACACCATGGACCACACCACTATGCATACAACTATTAGTAGCATTACCAATAAAATCTATTGGAACCTCTTTTTCTAATAATGGAAGTTTTGCAGTTTGCCCATGCATTGCTTTGTAACGCATTGCAATCCCAGGAGAAATAGCTCCTCCCAAATATTCATTACTATCATTCATTATATCGTAAGTGATACAAGTACCAGCATCTATTACTAGAGTATTACCTCCTTGGTTATAATAAAAGGCGCCAGTAGCCAAAGCAATTCTATCAATACCTAATGTTTGAGGCGTTGCATAACTATTTTTAAAAGGCACTTTTGAATTTTGAGATGCAGCATGTACCTGGCAGAATAGAGATAGCACCTCAAACGCTTTTTTATCTAGTTTTCCAACAGATGAAATTACAGCATGAGTGATTGTTGGAAATGTCTCGAAGATTGACTTCACCTTTTCTAAATAAAATGATGCTTTAAAATACTCATCGAACAACAAATCATTTTTTTTAAAAACTGCAAATTTGATAAAGGTATTACCTACGTCTACAACTAAATTCATATTACAAAGGTATAAAACTGATTACGTTTTTAACTTTGGGGAAAGCCACATATAACCCATACAAATAAGAAAAATGAAAAAGAATGGCCAACGGCTTAATTCAATACGGAGCATTTTCTTTACCTCAGCCTTTTTGGTTTTATCAAAAAAGCTGCTATTATCTCTTCTAATATTCTCACCTATTACCGATTTCCAATGGACAGAATCTAAAACAAAATAATTACGTATAACACTTGTATCGTTACTCATTTGAAGCATTTGCCATCCAAGCTTGTTTGGATATGTTTTGCCATGCCATCTATCCTCAAGTGCTGCATTTTTTATGAGTGGTACATTATGTTCTCCATTAACAGTAACCATAGGTTCTTCTACGCCCGTGAGTAATGCAAATGAATTAGGCTCACTAATTACAGATAACAGCTTAAAGGATTCAAAAGCTCCATTCATCTGTTTGGCTCTTGCCGTTGCGTTAATTATGGTTGACCAAATTTTACTATACACATCTGTTTTTCCATCTAATACCAATTGATATGTATTACTCAAAACTGTGGTGCTAAACTTGCCTTTGCCAACAACTACCGCATATGAATGATTTGCTACAGTTATTCCGCTCGGATTTGTGTTTTGAAATTTGAATGGATATGTTTCCAGTAAATTATTTTCAACTTTTAAATTCTTTTGCCCTATAGCTCTTTCAATGCTAAAACTTACTATCTGATTCGTTGACTTAAATAGAGACTCACTGGGCTGCACAAAAACACCAATTCCTATTTCTTTTATTAATCTAACCAGTGTATTCTTATTGTGTTTAGATAAACTCAGGTAGGTTTCTGTATCTAAAATTAAAAGATCAAAATCCTTTAAAGCATTTTCAGGGAATCCATAAACAGGGTTTTTTGAGGTATTAAAATATTCAAACTTATACCTTCCTTTGGTAATTTGGCTTCTTACTACTAATTCATGACCCTCTTCTGCGAGAAAGTTTTTTAAATACTTGGTTTCAAAGGAAGGAAAGGTATTACTTATAAAAATTCGTAATTGCTGCTTTTCTACAACCTCCACAGGAACCGGATTAGATGTTAAGACTTTATCTGTGCTATCTTTTTCTGTAAGTTGATACACGAGCTTACCTTTTACACCTAAGTTACTTTTTAACTGGAAGTCTTGTTTTTCCTCACCATTCAAAACAACAGAATCCAAACCTACCCCACTAACTGTTTCTAATACCAAACGATTTCCGGCATCAGCCTTATTATACAACCCAGCAACTTCTAAATCACTTCCAATCTGCTGTTTATTATTATACTTTAAATTAATTACTCCTTTAGGAATAACCCCTTTTAGATATGTTGTAGACACCTCTCTTAATTGCCAAAAATCATAAGATGGCAACCCATTTCCTAAGACAATAACTTCAGTAATAGAATCTAAAGATTTGGATGTATCTAACCCTGGTTTGTATCGTATAACTTTAATTGATTTTTCCTTTTTTTTAATACTATCTAACTGTGCTACATTATAGTTTTCGGTAAGAATTACGGCTTTACCAGAAACCTCAGTGAGCATTGCTGGTCTCAAATAAAGAAACAATAAGGCAGCCGTGGCCAAAATACCTATTAGACTATTTATAAAAAAACGAGTAGTAAATTTACCTTTCCATTCTTTCCATACAAATAACAAAACCAGTGACAAAGCAATAATTAATGCTACCCACCACAACTCTTGATTTATAAATTGAATTTGGTTATTCATTTGCTTCTAGCGCTTCTAAAAAGAGTTTATTCATTTTACCATCATACCGTTGAATTTGACCAGGCACTGCTTTTTGGTTTGGCAACGCTCTTAGCAAACCGGCATACACTAGGGACACCCTAACCACATCTGTTTGCTCAGATTCTGAAAGCCATTTTAGTTCTTGTAATGTTTTTAAGTACTTACTAGGTTGATTAATAGCTAATACTCCTAGCTCGTCTCCTGCAGCTTTCAATATAACTTTATCCTTTTCTGATAAATTTACTTTTTGAGATATTACCAATGCCAAAGTTTCCAATGCAGCTTTCATATTGGGATATGCTTCCTCGGTTTTTAAATCCTCTGTTTTACTAAATCCTTTGATATCTTTTAATTCTCCGCTTAAGCGCTTATCTTCTTTTATAGGTGGTGGATCAAAACCAATGCGGTGCACATATATTCTAGCACTGTTTTTTATTTCCTGGATTAACTTTAAGGCTTTATATTGATATGATAGTGATTTTTTAGGCTCATATAGTCTTAGATGTAACTCAGCATCCCACATTTCTGACATCGCCTCTTTCAACATACTGCGCAAAGATTTTGCAAATAAAGTAGAAGCTTCTGGGTCTTCATGATTATGCACATAAGCCGCTAAAGGGTCTTCTTCAGCATCTTGCCCTTCTTCATCCTCATGGTCATGTTCTTCTTCCTTTACTAAATTATGTTCATTGTTTCCATCATGTTTATGAGAATAATCATCCAACATATCTTCTGAAATAGAAGCAGCTCCAATTTCTTTAGGTACAGTAGGAGCCTCCGTCTCATCACCCATAAACTTGCCATATTTTAGTCGAAGCGCTTTTTGGTCAAACCCCAACTCATTGCTCCTAAAATTAAAATCGGTTTTCTTTATCGTAGATTTTTCAGCAATTAATTTCTCTGTATCAATAATCAATTGGCGCTGGCTTCTAAAGTAATCTGGCATTAAATCTGCGCCCATAGTTCCTTCTACGGCAAAGGTATCGATCACCGTATCTTTAATGACTGAGAAATAGGTTTCGGTTCGTGTGATATTGGCCTTAGGTTCCTTATTATCTCTAACCTCAACATAAAAGTAAAGCTCATCGCCAGGCTCCATTTGCAAACTTTTTAAATCTATTTTCTTTTGCAGTGTAACCGATTTAGCTAATTTTTGAAACGGTGTATCAAAAGCTAAGCGCTCCTCTCTAAATTTTACCGATTCCCCTGTTCCTTTACTTACTGTTGCTATAATAGCTACGTCAGTAATACCGAAATCATCAGTTATTGAACTGGTAAACATAAATTCTTGACTATCCTCTACCTCAAAAGAAGAAAACTGTTGCAAGTTGTTCATATGTACTTCAGGGGATTCATCTTTAAACACTTCAAAACTATAAAGTTCGGACAGGTATTCATTTTGTAAAGTATCTACGAACTTAAGGGTGTAAAATCCTGAATTAGCAGCTTTTAACGTATTCGAATAAAAAGAATTTTTAATTGGCATAGTAGTTTCATCAGCCCCAAACTGAAACATAGCTTTCTGAATAGTTTGGTCAAAACCTATTGCCCAGTTTACCAACGAACCTTCTAATACTTTTAAATTTATATCAGAACTTACAATTGCAGCTTTACCGGTATAAGAAGGATAACGGATGGTAACATTCTGACTTTTAACTATCGGTGGAACTACCTTTATTAAAAGCGTATCTAAAGGCTGAAATAGTATAGCGTCTCTTTGTAAAACCTTAGAGTCTGTACTTATAGCATTATTGATAAAGCCTACATAATTGAGTAATAGCCCCAAACTAATACAAGCTAAAGCTATTCCTAAGCTCTTCACTATTTTATGCTCTACATGAATTTTTCCCTTTTGAGCAACAAGGGTTTCGGCTGTTCGGAATTGTTGAATTTTAGCCAATAAACTCAATTCTTCCTTATTAGAAACCAACAATGATGTACTATTCTCTAATTCTTTGATTGTGTTATCCAAAAAGCTGCAGACCTCTTTTAATCCAAATTTCCATGGTTTCAACCATAATCCGTAAAGAGCAAACACCACTAAAAATGACACACTTGAAATCCAAAAATTACCTGTAACAAAATATAGTAATACTCCAAGGCCAATAGCGACCAAAGCAATTTCTACTATACGTAATAGTCGCCACTTTAAAAGTGTTTTTTGTATTATATGTTTGGCAGCTATCATTGTTTCCTAAATTTAGCTAATAGCCGTTCCATAATCAAAACTAGCAGTGCAGCTATCCAAAACCAATTCACGATACTATGTTGTTGTTTTTCACTTCCGATAGGGTCCAAATCTGCCATCGTTGGTAAAAACTCTGCTTCAGGCATTGTTCTTCTATCCAATGAACGCATCGCTTCTTCCAATTGCGGTTTCGAGGTCATTATCTGCACTAATTCTTCAGTTAAGCGTTCGTTTAACACCCTTTCAATTGTGAGTCGCTCAGTTAAATAAAACACATTCTTTTCAACTGCTTTCACAATACTATTTGTAGCCAGACTATCTTCTTTATACCGTAGTAACTTTCCTTCTATTTTAGGAGGCGAACTCCTTTTTAACCAAACCGTAAGATTAGGGGTGGTTTCGTACAATTTCTCCGTATCGGTTATCTCCTCTAATACTAAATGCTTTTGAGTATAGTCAGCAACAGCCGTAAAAACAGCGGTTAACAAATTCTTCTCTTTTACAAACTCAGCATCATAATTCATTCCAACGCGCAAGGTATCTTGAAGACTTAGCGGAATATTTTTAATGACTCCATTCTGTTTTATGAGAATACTATCCTCAGAACTATAGCTAATCTCCTCTTTTGAAATAAACTCATTCTCAATATCAGTATAGCTTGCATCACCTTTTATGGTATGTATTACAACACCGTCTTTTAGGGTGGTTGCTCCAATAATACTATCAATTGCAGCAACCTCATCTATAACCATCCAAAAGACCGTTGGAGGAATTATAGGGCGCATTCCCTGAATGCCAGAAATACTTGCTTTTGAAAAAACTACAATGCTGTCAGATTCTAAGTTCTGTAACTCCTGCGCTAATTGCCAATATTTAGGAACTTCATCAGGTACCTTATCCATATCTAAAACTGGAAAACCTTTAGAGAATAACCGTATGGGAACTTCAGGAGCTTCCTTCAAAAAAGCATCCATTTCACCATTCTCAATTAAAGATGGCTCTATAAGGTAGGTTAAGGGGATATTTTTATTTTTGGATTGTAATACAGGAGATGCCATTGCAAAAACCAGTAATGCTAAGACTAACATACGTAGCAGCAAAAGCAACAACTCATTAAGTTTTAATTGCCTTGTTTGCTTGGTTTCTTGCTCGGTCAAATAACGAACGCTACCTACTTTTATAGTCTTTACATCGCCTTTGTTCATTAAATGAATAGCCAACGGCACGAGTAATGAAAATAAACCCCATAGATATGTTGGCTCTAGGAAACTCATACTAATTTAAACGTATTCTCTTTTTCAAAAACAACTGCAAAGCCTCCTCTAATGGGGTGTCGAATCTAAAAAGTTCAAAACCTATTCCATTTGATAAAAAGGTATTTTTGACGGTTTCTAAATGTATTTTCATGTTTTCCGCATAAGATTCCTTTGCTTGTTTCGTATCTACTTTTACACGTTTTCCAGTTTCTAAATCTTCAAAAACCATAGGTCCTGTATAATTAAAGTTTAATTCATTAGTGCCCATGACCTGCAGTACAGCAACTTCATTTCTAGCCGTTTTTAATTCGGTTATCCATTGGGTAAGTTCGTTTTGGTTTTCGTGCATATCAGTAACAACAAATAACAGCTCCTTTTGATTCCGTTGATGAATTTTAGCAAGATCATTCCTGTCATTAGGCCAACTGCCTTTGTTTTTAATGTTAATTAGCTCGTTTAAAAAACGATTAAAATGCTGTTTGTGTGTTGTTGGATGTAGTACTTGCAGTCGAGTATCGTTAAGACCAAAAAGACCAATTTTATCTCCTTGTTGTTCTGCTAAATACCCAAGTGATGCAACTAATACACGAACATAATCCATCTTTGATACCCCTTCTTCTTCATGTAACATGGAGCCACTTGCATCCACAATGAACTTAACAGCCACGTGCGTATCAATATCTGATTCTTTGATATAATACCTACCAGACCGCGCCAACATTTTCCAATCTAATAAGCGCATATCGTCTCCCGATTGGTATCCCCTATACTGACTAAACTCTAACCCAGGACCGACTCTTCTACTGCCATGCGAACCAGATAAAAATTCATCTACAATTACGCGCGCAATAAGTGATAAGCCAGAAACGCTATTGATAATCTTAGGTTCTAAAAGTTGCCTGTAATACTGCTTCACATGCTCATCTTTTTGTATTCGTGGTCGTTTGTTCTAGCCACCTACCTCGGAACTAGTCCACGAGGTATTCGGACAGATACTACATTACTACTATCGAGGTAAGCCTCGGAGTGTTTTAATCTCGATTATCGAGTAAGTTTTTGGTCACAGTGTCTGAAGTTATGCCTTCTGCCTCCGCCCTGAAATTAACTATAATTCGATGTCTCAAAACTGGGAACGCTACTTTTTTCACATCTTCTAAGGTTACAGAAAACCGCCCTGCTTGTAAAGCCCTTGCTTTTGCCGTTAAAATCATTGCTTGTCCTGCTCTTGGTCCTGCACCCCAACTCACCCAGTCTTTTACATAACTGTTGTCTGTAGTTTCAGGCCTTGTAGCTCTTACGACTTTGTTTACGTAACCAATAAGCTCCTTACTAATAGGCACATCTCGCACCAGTTTTTGTAATTGGATAATGTCATCACCACCCAAGACCTTTTCTACTGACACTTTTTTAGAACCCGTAGTTCGCTCTAAAATAGCTGCTTCCTCTAGTTCCGTTGGATACCCAATTTTAATATAAAACAGAAAACGATCCTGTTGTGCTTCTGGTAACGGAAATGTTCCGGACTGCTCTATTGGGTTTTGGGTAGCCAGAATAAAAAAGGGTTTATCCATAGGATAGGTCTGCCCAGAATATGTTACCTCAAATTCTTGCATAGCTTCCAATAAAGCTGCCTGTGTTTTAGGAGGGGTTCTGTTAATCTCATCCGCTAAGATGATATTTGCGAATATGGGACCTTTATTAAACTTAAAGAACTTTTTACCCGTGGTATGATCTTCTTCTAAAATTTCTGTACCAACAATATCGGACGGCATTAAGTCTGGAGTAAATTGTATTCTAGAAAATTTTAATTCTATGGCCTGTGATATTGTTTTAATAAGCAGGGTTTTAGCTAAGCCTGGAACACCTTCTAAAAGAGCGTGCCCACCAGCTAAAAAAGTGATTAACAATTGCTCTACAGTTTCCTCTTGACCTACAATTACTTTAGCTATTTCCTGTTTTAGCACCCCCAACTTATTTGTTAGTGCCTTTATTTCCTTCTCCGCTGTTAGCAGCTTTTCGTCCATTTTATCCTGTTATGAGGTTAATGCGTACATCACGATATTTACTCCAAACCGTGTGTTGTCTATTTTATACCAGCGTTTGTTCCTAAAATCATAATCCCACTCGCAGCCATAATCCTTATTACTATATAAAACACCAATTCGTCCGTTTACTTCTATAGCCTTTAGGTACTCGTGTACCAAGTCATCTCCCCAACCATTAAGTTCCTGCGATGTTGTTGGTGGCCCATCTTCAAACTTAAAAAATATGGAATACAATTCGTGATTATTTGGTATTTTTTGAAGCGCATCTGAACCAAATAATTCATCCATTTGGCGCTCAAAAGATTTTGCAAAAAGTCCGTCTATATCATGGTTGCAATCATCTACAAATACAAAGCCGCCGTTCTCAACGTATTTTTTAAAGTTCTCCTTTTCCTTTTTTGTAAACTGAACTAATTTGTGACCTGACAAATAACAAAAGGGACTTTTAAAAACAGCATCGTTTGCAAGTGATACAATATTCTCCATCGTATCTACTTTTAAGGTAGTATACTCTACCAAAGAATTTAGCAAATTAGAAGGCATGCGCTGATCTACATCCCAATCACCGGATTCGTATTGTAGTCTTGTAAAGAAAAAAGCGTTGCTCAATGACCCTAGTTATAATCGATTTTAATGAAAAAACTGGTTGCAACTAAATAGGTTACAACCAGCATGTTTTTATTTGAATTAAGCTATACCGCGTCTGACAAACTAGTGAAAGTAAAATCGCGAATCTTCATATATGGAATTAAATTTCCATCAACTCTGACTTGTTTACCAAGTGTTTCTAAATTATTCAACATGATAATTGGGCTTTCATTAAACCTGAAATTCTTTACAGGGTATTTAATAGCTCCATTTTCAATGTAAAAAGTACCATCACGTGTCAAACCTGTGTACAGCAAAGTTTGAGGATCTACAGAACGTATATACCATAAACGTGTGACCAATATTCCTTTTTTGGTACTCTTTATTAATTCTTCTAAGGATGCGTCACCACCGGCCATAATAAAATTACTAGGAAAAGGTACAGGATCAACTCCTTTTTCCTTAGCCCAAAACCGGTCATATGCCAGATTTTTCACAACGCCGTTTTCAACCCACGAAGTTTTCTTCAAAGGCTGACCAGCACCATTCCAAGTTGCACTGGGCACTTCAGAATTTAAAGGGTCTGACCATAGATTAACACGTTCATCAACAATTTTCTCTCCTATTTTGGTGCCACCTCCTTCTTTAGACATAAAACTACGTCCCTCATCCGCTTGACGGGCATTTATTGAACGGCCGATACCATTTAAAAGGCCAAGCGCTGCAGAAGGCTCTAATATTACGGTATATTTTCCAGGTTCAATTGCTTTCGCTTCCTTTGATAGCACAGCCTTATCTATGGCTATTTTAGATGCTTCGGCAGCATCAAATTTA
>CALHVP010000206.1 GCA_938038975.1 uncultured Maribacter sp.
TAACACTACCCTTTTCACATTACTACCTTCAGCTCAGACAGGTGTTTCCTTCATTAACGAAGTACAAAATAGTTCAAATTTTAATATTTTTAAATACCGTAATTTTTATAATGGTGGCGGGGTTGCTTTAGGTGACATAAACAATGACGGTTTAACCGATATATATCTCACAGGTAATATGGTTGCCAATAAGCTCTATTTAAATTTAGGAGACTTTAAATTTAAAGACATAAGCGAAACCGCCGGAGTTGTAGGTAGTAAGCCATGGTCTACAGGTGTGGTTATGGTGGATATAAATAACGATGGATTACTTGATATTTATGTTAGTAATGCAGGGAACATGCAAGGCAATAACCATGACAACGACCTTTACATTAATAATGGTGATTTAACCTTTACTGAAAGTGCTGTAGATTTTAACCTAGCAAAGACCGGATTTTCTACCCACGCTTCCTTTTTTGATTATGACAAGGATGGTGATTTAGATGCCTACATACTCAATAATAGTAACATACCTGTAAGTAGTCTTGGATATGCGGAACAACGCGATGTTCGCGCTCAAGACTGGGAAGGCGTACCAGAAATTTTTAGAGGAGTTGGAGATATGCTTCTCCGAAATGATGATGGTAAATTTATTGACGTGAGTGAAGACTCAGGAATTTATGGTAGTTTAATTGGCTTTGGTCTTGGCGTAATGGTTACGGATCTTAACAATGACCTCTATCCAGACATTTATGTTTCCAATGATTTCTACGAAAGAGACTACTTATACATAAATAACCAAGATGGCACCTTTAGTGAAGAAATTCAAAAATGGACCAATCATCTTAGTTTATCTGCAATGGGTATAGACATGCAGGATATAAATAACGATGGTCTTACTGATATTTTTATCACCGATATGCTACCAGAACCAGATCAACGGGTAAAGTCTGTTATGGAATTTGAAGGCTATAATATCTTTCAATTAAAACAAAGCAAAGATTTTCATCAACAATACATTCAAAACACCTTACAACTTAACAATGGTAACGGTTCTTTCTCAGAAATAGCCTATTACAGTGGTATAGAAGCTACAGATTGGAGCTGGTCTGGACTATTATTCGACATGGATAATGATGGCCTCAAAGATATCTATGTTACCAATGGTATTAATCACGATTTAACAGACCTAGATTTTATAGATTTTTTTGCAAACGACATTATTCAAAAGATGGCTTTAACAGGTAAAAAGCAATCTATAGACTCTATAATAAATAAAATGCCTGTAACACCTTTACCAAACTATGCGTATAGAAACAATGGAGATATTACATTCTCTAATGCTAATGCAGATTGGGGCTTTGAACTTCCAAGCAGATCGAATGGCGCTGCATATGGAGACCTTGACAATGATGGCGATTTAGACCTCGTAGTTAACAACGTAAATATGGAGTCCTTTATTTATGAGAATAGAACCAATACTCAGAAAGACCATAACTATATAAAATTCAATTTTGAAGGACCAGACGGAAATAGATTTGGTATTGGAGCTGTTGCTAAATTATATTTTGACGAGCAAATTATCAATCAAACTTTAATGCCTTCAAGAGGCTTTCAATCCTCGGTTGAATATCCAATGACAATTGGCGTAGGTAAAGCCACAGAAATAGATTCTATACGCATTATTTGGCCTAACGATGCTACTGAAAAATTGATCTCCATAAAAGTAAATCAAACCCTAGCTATTAAACACGGTAATGCGAAAGAAACCTTTAAAGTTCCCAAGTTATTTAATCAGTATGGTCCACTTTTAACAGAAGTCCAAAACAGTACTTTAGTTGCCCATAAAGAAAATAATTATAATGATTTTGACAACGAAGGCCTTATTTATGAATCATTAGCACAAGAAGGGCCAGCATTGGCTGTAGGTGATGTGAACGGAGACGGTAACGAAGACATATTCATTGGTGGTGCTAAAGAACAATCAGGGGCACTGTATTTCCATAAAGGCAATGGGAAATTTTTAAAACCTGTTGTCAGTTATTTTGAATCTGATGCATTATATGAAGACACCGCTGCTTCCCTTTTTGATGCAGACGGTGATGGTGACTTAGATTTAATGGTAGGAAGTGGAGGAAATGAATTGGGTCTACAACAACAATACGGAACTAGACTTTACCTAAATAATGGTAAAGGTGCATTTCAAAAATCTAGTAGTATTATTCCAACAACTAACAAGAATATTTCTACGATTTTACCCTATGATTTTAATAATGATGGTTATGAAGACGTATTTATTGGGTCTAGAAGTGTAGTGGGGACGTATGGGGTAAATCCAAATCATCTTTTAATTCAGAATAACGGTGACGGAACCTTTATAGATGTAACAGAACGTCTTGCTTATGACCTACGAAATGCGGGTATGGTTACGGATGCCACATGGGCAGATATTGATGGAGACAATAAGAAAGATTTAATAACAGTATCTGACTGGGGAACTCCTATAATCTATAAGAATTCTGGGCGAAGATTAAGTAAATTGAATAGTACACTAGACAGTTTAAACGGATGGTGGAATGCTATAACCGCAAAAGATTTAGATAATGATGGTGATCTAGACCTCATTATTGGCAATGCCGGTAGTAATCTTCACTATAGCCCTAAAAAAGACCAACCCATGAAACTTTGGGTGAATGATTTTGATGATGACGGTACTATTGAACAAATTGTAACCCAACATTTAGAAGGTGGCGATTATCCCATACATCAAAAGAAGGAAATCACCGCCCAAATCCTTAAATTGAAAAAGGAAAATATAAAGGCTTCCGAATACGCTAAAAGAACCATCCAAGAGCTTTTTAAAGAATCTGTAATTAACAATACCATACTTAAAACAGCTGATATCGCTGAATCTATAATTGCTTTTAACGATGGTAATGGAGTTTTCAACATTAAGCAATTACCTCCCCAAGTACAGTTTTCATCTGTCTGCGCAATAGAAACAGCAGATGTTAATAATGATGGTTTTTTAGATTTGATAATGGCAGGTAACAACTTCGAATTTAAGCCTCAGTTTTCAAGATTAGATGCAAATTATGGTAGCGTTCTGTTGGGTAATGGAACAATGGATTTTAAATGGCAAGATTATAGTACTAGTGGCTTTTTTAATAAAAATGAGGTAAAGCACCTTAAATTGTTCAAAGACAAAGACAATCGTTCATACCTTATTGCAGCTGTAAATAATGAGTCACCAAAAATTTACGCTTTAAATGAAGAATAGAGCGCTGGTTTTCTTAATGGGAATTGTTTTGTTTAGTTGCGCTGACGACAAAGGAAGTGTATTTAAAAAGCATTCCTCGTCCACAACTAATGTTGGATTTTCCAATGACTTAACAACAACAGATAACTTAAGCATCTTAGACTACTTATATTTTTATAACGGAGGAGGCGTTGCTATTGGAGATATTAATAACGATAGCTTACCTGATCTTTTTTTTACAGGAAATCAAGTAAAGAACAAACTATATCTTAATAAAGGAAATTTCACATTTGAAGATATAAGCGCTAAAGCTGGAATAGAGGGCAATAGCACTTGGAATACTGGCGCAGTAATGGCGGATGTAAACGGAGACGGCCTCTTAGATATATATGTTTGCGCTGTGGTAGGCTTAAATGGCTTTAACGGTCATAATGAGTTGTATATTAATAAAGGGAACGGCTCGTTCCAAGAAAGTGCTAGCGCCTACGGTTTAGATTTTGATTCTTACAGCTCTTCTGCCGCTTTTTTTGACTTTGATTTAGATGGAGATTTAGATATGTACCTACTTAACCATGCTGTACATACACCAAAATCATTTGGAGCAGCTAATCTTAGAAACCAAAGAAGCTATGAAACCGGAGATAAACTTTTACGCAATGATGATGGTAAATTTATTGATGTAAGTGAAAGTGCTGGTATTTATGGAGGTATTAATGGATATAGTTTGGGGATAGCTGTTTCAGATTTTAATCTAGACGGTTATCCAGATATTTATATAGGTAACGATTTTCATGAAGATGATTATTATTATCTAAATAATGGGGATGGTACTTTTAGAGAATCGTTAAAGGATTACTTTGGGCACACTACTAGATTTTCAATGGGTAGTGATGTGGCCGATATCAATCATGATGGTCTACCCGATCTAATTTCTCTAGATATGTTACCCGATGATGAAATGGTTCTTAAAGCTTCAGAAGGTGATGATAACATTCAAAATCAAAAACTAAGAGTAAAAAACTACGGCTATCATTATCAATTTACTAGAAACATGCTGTATCTGAATCAGCCAGATGGTACATTTATGGAGACCGCCCTACAAAGCGGCATCGCTGCTACAGATTGGAGCTGGAGTGCCTTATTTGGTGATTATGACCAAGATGGAGAGCAGGATATATTTATCAGTAATGGTATTCCAAAAAGACCAAATGACCTCGATTTTATAAATTATGCTTCAAATGATAACATTAAGATTAAACTAAATAATACAAATTTAATTGATAGCGAGGCCATGCGCTTAATGCCTTCTGGCAGTGTAAACAACAGAATATTTCAAGGTCAAAACAACCTAAAATTTAAAGACCAATCTAAAAACTGGATACCTAACGATACGCTAGTATCTGGCGCAACCGCTTATGCAGATTTAGACAATGATGGCGATTTAGACTTGGTAACCAATAACATAAATACAACGCCTCTTATTCTAGAAAACTTAACAAACAATACTGCGAACTACATTAAACTAAAATTATTTTATAAAAATCCTAATAGATACGGTGTAGGTGCAAAAGTCTATTCCTTTGCTAATGGTACTATGCAATTTAAAGAATTATTTCCTGTAAGAGGTTTTCAATCTTCATCGGAGCCCTTGATACATTTTGGCTATGGGCAATCAAAAACAATAGATTCTCTAAAAATAGTTTGGCCAGACATGACCTCCCAAACTCTAAAAAATGTAAGCTGCAATCAAACCCTATATATCAAATATCAAAACACAGCACCATTTGAATATAAATTATTACATAAAAAAATAAAACCGGTATTTGCCAAAGTAAAGTCTAATCTAGGTATAGATTTCATGCATAAAGAAGATGCATACACAGATTTTAATCGTCAAAAACTCATTCCTTATCAAATTTCAGACAGAGGCCCCGCAACAAGTGTTGGTGACATAAATGGTGACGGTAAACAAGACTTATTTTTTGGAGGCTCGAAGTATATTCCTTCACAAATTTATATTCAAGCAGATACTACTTTTGTCGCAACAAAAATAGCTTCTATTCAACAAGATTCTATCAAAGAAGATGTAGTTTCTGTTCTAGGTGATTTTACTAAAAATGGTAGTAATGATTTAATCATCGGTGCAGGTGGTGGTGATTTTTTCAACGAAATGGCTCCGTTAACCAACAGCTATTATCAACAGTTAAAATCAAATTATTCAGCTGTAAGCTTTCCGGAACAATTTGTGAACACCTCTGTAATTCTGTCTTTTGATTATGATAACGACGACGATTTAGACCTATTTATTGGAAACCAATCCTTTACCGGAGATTTTGGAAAACTTCCAAATTCCTATATCCTAAAAAACACTAACGGGGCGTTTTCCATTGACTCTGATAACACTTTTGATACTGTTGGGATGATTACCGAAGCAATTTCGGAAGACTTTGATACAGACGGTGATTTAGATTTAATTATGGTAGGGGAATGGATGGCTCCCAAATTCTTTGAAAACAATAATGGAAAATTCACATTATTAAATTTACCTTCTATTTCAAAACTGAACGGGCTCTGGCAAAGTATCATTGCATTTGACATTGATTTAGATGGAGATATGGACTTTCTTCTAGGAAATTGGGGCGAAAACTCAAAATTCAATGCCAGCAATGCCAAGCCTTTAAAAATGTATTACGGGGATTTTGATAAAAATGGAGCAACTGAAACGATTGTTGCTTCTAACAAAAATGGAACATATTACCCTATAGACGGCTTAGGTGAGCTTTCAAGTCAGTTGGTTTATCTAAGAAAAAAATTTAACACCTATACCTCTTTTGCTGGAAAGTCTATTGATGAAATTTTAGGCAAAGAAAGGTTAGGACTAGCCACTATTTTGAATGTTAACACCTTACAGTCTGGGTATTTAGAAAATAACAATGGTTCTTTTGCCTTTGTCCCTTTTAAATTTGAGTTACAAACGGCTCCTCTAATGGATTTTCTTGTATTTGATTTTGATAAAGATGGAAAAGAAGAAGTTTTAGTAGGAGGTAATTACTTTGGAGTAAAACCATTTCACGGTAGGTATGACTCCTTTCCTGGGGCATTAATCAAATCTGAAAAAGACATTAAGCTAGGGAATATTTTAGGTTTAGATTTTATGTCTAAATCTGTAAGGCACATGAATATAGTAAAGCTTAATAATGTGGCATATCTACTTGTTACCATGAATAATGAGAAGGCCCAGGTCTACGAACTGCTTAATTAGAACAAACATGAAATACACTATTTATTATATCATACCGCTACTATTCTTATTATCGTGTAATGCGCCAGACCAACCAATTGAAGTAACGTCGGAAAATATGCATAGCGTAGTGGATAGAGTTACCCAAATAATGATCCATGACATATTTTCACCTCCTGTAGCCAGCAGAATATTTGCTTACCCTAATGTTGCAGCATACGAAATAATAGCACAAAAAAATTCTAAATACCAATCCTTAGCTGGGCAGTTGAATCAACTGGACCTCATCCCTGTAGCAGATACTTTAAAAGGAATCAACTTGGAGCTTTCTGCCTTAGTGGCACATATACATATTAGCAAACAACTTATTTTCTCTGAAGAAAAATTAGGAGTATTGGAAGATAGCCTTTACTCGGATTGGGAAGGTAAAAATAAAAAAGAATTCAATGCATCAAAAGATTATGGATTAGCCGTTGCAGAACATATTAAAAAATGGATGGTTAAGGACAATTATAGTCAAACCAGAACCATGCCTAAATTCTCAGTAAATACAGATGATGATTCTAGATGGCAACCCACACCTCCAGCCTACATGGATGGTATTGAACCTCATTGGAGTAAAATTCGTCCATTTTTCCTAGATTCAGCTTCCCAGTTCAAACCCGCACCGCCACCACCATTCTCACTAGAAAAGGATAGTGATTTCTATAAAGAACTAATGGAAGTGTATACGATAAGTAATACAATTACTGCAAATGGTGACAATTCTGAAGAGGTTCAAATAGCAAAATTCTGGGACTGTAATCCGTATGTATCTGTAACTAGAGGTCACTTAATGTTTGCCACCAAAAAAATAACTCCAGGAGCTCATTGGATAGGGATTACTAAAATAGCTAGTAGAAAAATTAATTCAAATTTTGATGACACTGTATATGCCTATACAAAGACCTCTCTTGCAATTGCCGATGGTTTTATTAGCTGTTGGGACGAAAAATATAGAAGTAATTTAATAAGACCTGAAACCCTAATAAATTTACATATTAACGATAGTTGGCAACCCATTCTACAAACCCCTCCATTTCCTGAATACACCAGTGGACACAGTGTAGTCTCAGGAGCTGCAGGGATTGTATTAACCGATATTTTTGGAGATAATTTCGCATTTGAAGATGATACCGAAGTTCCCTACGGTCTACCTATTAGAAGTTTTGCATCTTTTAACCAAGCGGCCAATGAAGCAGCAATTAGTAGAATGTATGGCGGAATACATTACAGAGCCGCTGTAGAAGTTGGTATAGACCAAGGTAGAAATGTAGGTAATCTTTTTCTTCAAAATATTAAAATGAAAACTAATTAAGCTTATCAAAATTCTTCAAGTTTATGAAAAAGGTGTTTTTAATTATTTCCATCGTATTACTCTTAGGACTAAGTTGGTACCTGTTTCTAAAACCTCAAGATTATAGAATTAGTTTCAAAGCAAATTCGATTCCTGGAACCATAAACCAAACCTTAAAACTTTGGAATGGAACCTTTGAAAATAATGCTAGCATTACTCAAAACGGCACACTAAACCACCTTACACAACGTATTCCCATTAATGACTCGAGCACACACCAATATGACTGGTTTATTGAAGCTACAAGCGATAGTACATCTACTGTAAAAATAGATGTGAAGGATTTGAATAATAGTTTGATGAACAAGATTCGTATTCCTTTTTCCGATACAGATTTTGAAAAAAATTCTCGTAAAATGGTAACAGATTTTGCTAAAAAACTAAAAGAACATCAAGACAGAATTAAAATTACAATTACAGGAAAAGATGAATTATCATCTACCTATTGTGCTTGTGTTTCATTAAAAAGCTCTCAAATAGCAAAGGCAGGTGAGATGATGAACAACCAACCCTTTTTAAGTTCTGTCATATCACAAAATAATATTTCATTGAATGGTGTGCCTTTTATACATGTAACTAATTGGGATATTCAAAATGACAGCATAGCCTATGACTTCTGTTTTCCTATTGTAAAACCCGACTCACTCCCTTATATAAAAGGGGTTGAATTTAAAACCTTTCAGGGACAAAAAGCTCTAAAAGCCATTTATAACGGAAACTATATTACTTCAGATAGAGCTTGGTATGCACTTTTAGATTACGCACAAAGCAACAGCATTGATATTAAAAAGGAACCGATAGAGTTTTTCTTTAGTAATCCAAGTATGGGTGATGATGAGCTTAGGTGGAAAGCTGAAATATTCATGCCTTTAAAAAATTAAAATGCGCAGAACACTCTTGATTTTCTGTGCATTGCTAGTAGTTTCTTGCACAAATTTTGGTCAACTAAAGTACTTAGCAGATCTTCCAAATTCTTTAAACGAAGTTTCAGGTTTAGTGCATCTAAATGATTCCACGGTCTGGGCACTAGAGGATGGCGGTAATCATGATGAAATTTACAAGCTTGACTTTAATGGTGATATTCTTACAACTCTTAAGGTAAAGAATGCCAAAAATAAAGACTGGGAAGACCTAACAAAAGACTCCCTAGGTAATGTTTACATAGCCGATACGGGAAATAATGATAATGACAGAAAAGATTTAGTAATCTATAAAATTCCCAACCCCGAGATAGAAAAAGGTGATAAAATTGATGCGGTAAAAATTGAGTTTAAATACCCTGAACAAAAGGATTTTCCGGAAAAAAAAGCAGAACGATTTTATGATGCAGAAGCCATATTCCATTTAAAAAATAAGTTATATCTAGTAACCAGGAACAGGTCAGACCCTTTTGATGGGAATGCACTCATTTATACGATTCCAAACACTAAGGGAACATATGATGCGCAACTCGTAGGAAGCATTAATTTTTGTGAGGATTGGAAAACCTGTCAAATAACCTCCATAGCTGTAT
>CALHVP010000207.1 GCA_938038975.1 uncultured Maribacter sp.
CCTCTAGCGTTTTCTTTTTAGCTTGTTCTTCACATGCTAGATTAATAAGAAGAAAGAGCCCTAAAATGCTAAAAATAAGTTTTTTGCTTTTTGTCATAGTTACTAATTTTGAAATTTAGTTGAAACAATTAAAATTATCTAAAGTGAGGGAGTAGTGTAAAAATAGTGTTATTTCTTTCAACCTTAAAAGAAAGTACGCCTAGTTTTGTAGTCAACATACGTAAAAAAAAATCCCGATTTCAAATAGAAATCGGGATTAAATAAGAAGAAATAGAATAATTTATTGGTTCATTGTCATCAAGAACTCTTCGTTATTCTTAGTTTGTTTAAAGCGTTGTTCTATAAATTCCATAGCTTCTACTGGATTCATGTCTGCAAGGTACTTACGCATAATCCACATACGCTGTAAAGTACTTTCATCAAGTAGGATATCGTCTCTACGAGTACTTGAAGAAGTAAGGTCAATAGCAGGGAATATTCTTCTATTGGCAATCTTACGATCTAACTGAAGTTCCATGTTACCAGTTCCTTTAAACTCCTCAAAAATAACTTCATCCATTTTAGAGCCGGTTTCTGTAAGTGCTGTGGCAATTATAGTTAAAGATCCGCCACCTTCAATATTACGTGCAGCACCAAAGAATCTTTTAGGTTTGTGAAGCGCATTAGCATCTACACCACCACTTAATACTTTTCCGGATGCAGGTTGCACGGTATTGTAAGCTCTTGCGAGTCTTGTTATAGAATCTAACAGTATAACTACATCATGACCGCATTCTACTAATCGTTTCGCTTTTTCTAAAACAATATTTGCAACACGTACATGTTCTGTAGGTTCTTTGTCAAAGGTAGAGGCAACAACTTCTCCTCTTACATTACGTTGCATGTCTGTAACTTCCTCTGGTCTTTCATCTATGAGTAATATAATTTGATATACTTCTGGATGATTCGCTGCTATTCCATTTGCAATATCTTTAAGAAGCATTGTCTTACCAGATTTTGGCTGAGATACAATCATACCTCTTTGTCCTTTACCTATTGGTGAAAACAAATCTATGATACGAGTAGATATAGTACTTTGTCTTTCAGCAAGATTAAATTTTTCTTGAGGAAAGAGTGGAGTAAGGTGTTCAAAAGATACTCTGTCTCTAACAATTTGCGGGTCTATACCGTTAATCTTGTTTACTTTGATTAATGGAAAATACTTCTCTCCCTCTTTAGGCGGTCTTACTTGCCCCAAAACTGTATCACCTGTTTTTAGTCCAAATAAACGAATTTGAGATTGTGAAACATAAATATCATCAGGGGATGATAGGTAATTATAATCTGAAGATCTTAGGAAGCCGTAACCATCCTGCATAATATCTAAAACACCTTCACTGGCAATAATGCTATCAAATTCAAACTCAGGTTCCTTATACCTATTCTTTAAATCCTTATCGAAATTGCTTTTATCGTGCGTAGGTCTAGGATTTGGTTTTTTGTTTTGACTGTTCTTTTGATTTTTGTTATGACTTTGATTTTTGTGATTGTCATTTTTAGTATCTCCAACAGGTCTTGGCCTTGGTCTTGGCTTTCTGTTTTCTTGGGGCTCCGGGTTTACGTTTTCCTTTATTGTAGTTTCCGCTTTAGGAGCAGGAGTAACAATAGGACTAGAGCTAGGTGCCGTGATAGCCGCTTCGCTAGATTTTTCTTTTATTGGATTTTCCTTTGCCACCGGCTTAACTACCCTTGCGCGTGGTTTTGGTTTTGGCTTTGGTTGCTCTTCTGTTTTTTGCGGAGCTATCGCTGCAGTAGCTTTAGGATTTGCAGCTTGGAGGTCTAAAATTTGATAGACCAAATCCAATTTTTTTAGAGTCTTGAATTTAGGAACATTAAGTCCTTTTGCTATTTCCTGAAGTTCAGGTAGCTTTTTTGATTTTAAATCTGAAATCTCAAACATTAAATGTAGAATAAATTATACGTGATTTGTATTGTAAGAAGTGTATTATATCTTGGGTGTTGTTGATGGGAATGATTTTCCCTTGGTAAGTGTTATGCTTGATAACAACACAATAATACAAATTATTTTCAATAATAGACCGATAATTTTTAAAAAGACCTGTATTTTTGTTGTGTAAAGGAACAATTAAAACATGATTCAAAGAATACAGACCGTTTTTCTTATTATGGTAGCTTTAATGACGAACGTGCTTCCTTTCTTTCTTAACCTATGGTCAGATGCAAATGGTAATGAAATCTTTGCTCAGGGTGAGGTGTTTGTTTCAATTGTTTTTTATGTTTCTGGTGCATTGGCACTGTATGCTGTTTTCCTTTTTAAAAATAGAAAAAATCAGTTTGTTGTAAACAGACTTAATATGATATTGAATCTTTTTTTACTAGGATTTTTCGTTTACCGATCGCTAAATTTATCCGGAGAGACTTTAGTCTCGGAGAAGGGTATTGGGATGCTGATTCCTGTGTTTTCTATCGTTTTTTTAGTCCTAGCGAATAGGGCAATCAAGAAGGATGAAGATCTCGTAAAATCTGTAGATCGTTTACGTTAAACCTAACATCTTAGTAGTATTAGTGCGTTAAACCCGGGGTAGTTCCCGGGTTTTTAGCGTTTTATAAAGTTCTTCTTAATTTTTTAGGGCCATACCAAAGCCAAAATCCACTTATGGTAAAGACGAGTAGCGCAACACCCATTATAGTGGTGTAAAACAGTTTAATGTAGCCGCTCCCATTCCAATAGCTATCTAGAATCGAGGCATCATGTATATTCTCAATAAAATCAGCGTGCCTTTTATCAGCATGCAAAAGAGCACCCGTTGCTCCGTCTAATTGTATGCCATAATAGTCTTTGAAAATAAATTTAGCTACACCTTTATTCTGTCTTACATCAATCCTATCTAGTTGGATTTCATTTAAAGATGGGAACTCATTTCTGAGGTGAAATTCAGCTTTTAATTGTAATTCGTTCAATGGTAACCATGCTTTTAATTCTGTAGTGGAGCCTTGGTAGGTTTTTGAGCCTAATAAATCTCCCGTATTTTTTTTCCATCCTAATAAAAGACCGGTAGTTGCAACAAGAAAGAAAAAAATAAATAATGTTGCCCCGGTAATACGATGTACTTTTCTAAAAACACGTAACGTTTTAGCTTGTTTTTTTCTACTTAGTTTTTTATCCATTAATAGTGGTTGTCATCTTTTTTTGAAGAGAGTTTTTAAAAATTAACTATTTATTTAAATAAGAATAATTTTAAAACGCTCTTTAGTTTGATGGGTTGCAAAGTAGTCTATCTCTTTCCTAGTTCTATAACTTCAAGATTTTTGATATCTTCTCCTTCAATTTCAAAACGTAGCATCGTCCTAACTTGATGAAAGCCATGTTTGCCACAAGCACCTGGATTCATATGAAGTACTTTGTATTTTTTATCCATCATTACCTTTAAAATATGTGAATGACCGCAAATAAATAATTTTGGCGGATTTTCGTGTATAGCAAGACGTGTTCTAGGGTTGTACTTGGGTGGGTAGCCACCAATATGGGTAATCAATACATCCACACCTTCGCACATGAATCTGTTGTTAAGAGGAAATTCTTGCTGAATTACAGCATTGTCTATGTTCCCAAAAACGGCACGCAATGGTTTTATTTTAGATAATTGATCCGTAATTGATATATCACCAATGTCTCCTGCATGCCAAATTTCATCTGCTTGATTCGCATATTTTAATATAACATCATCTAAGTGAGAATGCGTGTCGGATAGTAATAAAATTTTAGTCATTTTTTATTTTCAGCGCCATTTTTACTCGTAAAAATACTATTTATTCAAGCTTTGGACGAGATGTAATTTGTATAAAACCAAAGCGTTTAAAATATTCTTGATAAAGAGTAACTATCCATATCTTTGTACCCAATACAATCAAGCACTATTTTTTGAGATATTTTATTCAATTTTCATACTTTGGAAAAGCGTACCACGGGTGGCAAAATCAGCCTAATGCGATTACGGTGCAAGAGGTTCTAGAAAACGCACTTACTGTTCTGTTACGAAAAAAAATAGCATTAGTCGGGGCGGGAAGAACAGATGCTGGAGTGCATGCTAAGGAGATGTATGCGCATTTTGATTTTGAAATTATTTCAGATATGTTAGATTTAGTTTACCGGCTAAATGCTTTTTTACCTAATGATATAGCTGTAAAGAATATTTTTAAAATGCGAAGGGATGCACATGCTAGGTTTGATGCAACTCAACGTTCTTATGAGTATTGGATTAGTGATGTTAAAAATCCATTTTTAATGCAATCAGCACATTATATCAAACACCCATTGGATATTGTATTGATGAATAACGCCGCTGATTTACTTTTAGGGAAACAAGACTTTGAATGTTTCTCTAAATCTAAGACGGAAGTGAATAATCATTTTTGTGAAATTAAAAAGGCTGGGTGGAGTAAAAAGGAAGACGGTATTGTATTTGAAATTACTGCTGATAGGTTTCTTAGAAATATGGTGCGTGCTATTGTTGGAACCCTTTTAGATGTAGGAGTTGGAAAATCTGATTTAGACACTGTTAAGGCCATCATAAAAAGTAAAGATCGCACTAAAGCTGGCGTTTCAGTACCCGCAAAAGGTTTATATTTAACGGCTGTTAGCTACCCCAATACTATTTTCGATAATGAGTAAAGATTCAGGAAAAGCTTTTGATACGCGTCTATTTAAGCGTCTTATTGCGCATACCCGCCCGTATAGAGTAACCTTTTACGGTGTTGCTTTAGCAGCTATACTATTATCTGCCTTCGCGGTGCTTACTCCCATTATTCTAAAAATGATTATTGACGATGCGGTAAAAGGCGCAGACGCTCAAAAGCTACTATATCTAACCATAGCTATGTTAGCTGTACTGTTTGGGCAAGTGATAAGTCAGTTGTGTTTTAATTATTATGCAAATTGGCTGGGCGAGTCTGTAATTAGAGATGTTCGCATCAACTTATTCCAGAAAATGCTTGGATTTAAAATGAAGTATTTTGACAGCTCATCTCTTGGCTTGTTGGTAACTAGAGCTGTAGCAGATATGCAGCGAATAGGAGAAATTTTTAGTCAAGGTTTTTTTGTAATCGTAGCTGACTTGTTAAAAATGTTAGTTGCTGCTGCAGTTATGCTTTATTATAATTGGCGTTTAGCGCTAATAGTTTTTGCGGTGTTACCTTTAATTTTATATGCTACTCGTTGGTTTCAGAAAGCTATGAAAGTCGCTTTTACAGAAGTGCGTGCAGAAGTTTCTAATCTAAATTCTTTCGTTCAGGAGCGTATTACTGGCATGCGCATCGTTCAATTGTTCACTAGAGAAAAGATAGAGAGTGAAAATTTTAGAGAGATCAATGAAAAACATAAAAATGCCTGGTTAAAAACGGTTTGGTATAACTCCATCTTCTTTCCTATAGCGGAGATTGTTTCTTCCATTACTCTTGGTTTGGTGGTTTGGTATGGAGGACTTCAAAATGTGGCTAACCTTACAGACGATGTTGCCGGAACTGTATTTGCATTTATTTTATTAATTGATCTTTTGTTTAGACCATTAAGGCAGATTGCAGATAAATTCAACACGCTACAGATGGGCATGGTAGCTGCGAACAGAGTGTTTAAAATCTTAGATACAGATAGTTCTATAAATGACTTAGGTAGTGTTGAGAAATCTGTTGTAGCAGGTGATATTCAATTTAAGGATGTTCGCTTTGGATATTTGGAAGATGAGGAGGTACTTCATGGAATTTCTTTTGATGTGAAAGCTGGACAAACCATAGCGATTGTAGGGGCTACTGGCGCTGGAAAATCAACTATTATTAATCTCTTGAATCGCTTTTATGAAATAAACTCAGGTTCTATAATAGTAGATGGTACAGATATTAAGGACTATAGTTTAGCATCGCTTAGAACTCACATTGCTGTTGTGCTACAAGATGTATTTTTATTTGCAGATACTATTGCAAATAATATTTCTTTAAAGAACCCAGATATTAAGATTGCAGATATAGAGGCCGCAGCGAAAGCAATTGGAGTAGATGAATTTATATCTAGTCTTCCAGGTGGCTATATGTATAATGTTAAAGAAAGAGGAACAATGCTCTCTAGTGGTCAGCGACAGTTGATAGCATTTCTAAGAGCATATGTTAGTAATCCTAGTATTTTGGTTTTAGATGAAGCTACATCCTCTGTGGATACCTATTCAGAACAATTGATTCAAAAGGCTACAGAGAAAATTACGGAGGGGCGAACTTCTATTGTTATTGCCCATAGATTAGGTACCATTAAAAAAGCAGATAACATCATTGTCATGGATGCTGGAAAAATTGTGGAAATGGGTACGCATAAAGAGCTTTTGAAAAAAGGAGGTTATTACAGTAATCTTTATGAAGCGCAATTTTTAGCAGAGGAGGTTGCTTAGTTTGTTATTTTGTAGGTGCTAAATTTGCAAAAGTGTCTGTAAAAAATGCCATATATAATGCAGCTATAATGATAATGATAAAAAACACTGAGCCTAGAATAACCAAGAAAAATAATAGTTTTATTATGGTTTGTTTCAGGTTTAGTTGAAATATTTTTTTGAAGATATAACTGAAATACAAAATTTGAAAAATTCCATTTATAGTGGCAGCATAGTATAGTAGTTGGGAGTTCCAGATGAGTGAAATATATAATAAATTTACACAAATAGACATTTGAGAATACCCATAAATGTTCATGACAAAATGCTCGCTAAGATTAAATTCTTTTTTGTTAATAAAAACCAACCTAGAAATTAACGCTAAAAAAGGTAGCATTAAGATGTAGAAAATATTTTGGTATTCGAACAGATAATCCTGAAATTTTTTACCCAACTCCATTCCAAATTTATCAGAGTCACTCATGTTTTCAACATTCATAGAATTGAACTGATAATTCATCGCCTCAGGAAAAAATTGTTTGTTCAAGAATATAAATAAGCCACCAAGCATTACTGCAATTGTAAAGTAACTAATAGGATTTAAATATTTTTTTCTAACACCCGTTATATATCCTACGATTACTTTGTCAGGTTTAGTGAAAAGGTGTAGGAACGTATTTAAAAAGGTATTGTCAATATTAAAAAACCGCTCAACAGCATCATACCACAAATTCTTTACTGTTATTCTATTTCGAATAACTTTAGCTCCGCAATCGGGGCAGTAACTGTAATCAGTTCTTAAAGAGTTAGAGCAATTTTTACAATCCATTTAAGATATTAAATCTTGTTTAAGCATACTGCCTAGTTGAGTTAGCGAATCGTATAGTACAAATTCTCCATTCTTTATATAAGAGATTAATCCGGTTTCTTCGCTTACAACCAAGCTAAGCGCATCTGTTTTTTCTGTAATACCTACAGCCGCTCGGTGGCGTAAGCCAAATCGTAAGGGAATATTACGTTCGTTAGATACGGGTAAAATTACTCTAGTTGCCACAATATAATTATCCACTATAACGGCTGCACCATCATGTAAGGGGCTATTTTTATAAAAAATACTCTCTAAGATGGGCTGTGTAATTTCTATATTCATCCGGTCTCCAGAACCTTTAATGAAATCTAGTGAGTTGTTGCGTTCTAAAACAAGTATAGCACCAGTTTTAGTGCTAGCCATTTTTTCGCAGGCGTTTAAGATAGCATCTACATCTACACTAGTAGTTAGTCCTTCCTGTCTTAGAAATTTAAAATGTTTAATGAAGTTGCGTTTATTTGCAAAATTTGTAGAACCTATCATTAGAAGGAACTTTCGTATTTCCTGTTGAAACACAATAATAAGTGCAATAAGCCCCACTTGCATGAACGCACCTACAATACTACTAATCATTTCCATTCCTAGGAGCTCAGTAAGCTTCCAGAATGCCCATACGATTACGATACCTATAAATATGTTGATCGCTACGGAACCGCGAACAAGTTTGTAAATATAATATAGGAGTACCGCTACAAGGACAATATCCAGGATATCCGTAATCTTAAAATCGATAAAATTGAAAAAATCCAAAGAATCCTGTTTTTGTAAAATTAACAAAATTTAGTCAACGAAAATGGCAAAAATTTAGCCCACTAATTGCTCATGCAATTTTACGCATTCCACAGCTTCCTTAACATCATGTGCGCGCAAGATGTTGGCTCCTTTTGTTAAGGCAACCATATGTAGTGCAGTGGTTCCGTTGAGTGCATTTTTGGCGTCTGTTTCCAAGAGTTTATAAATCATTGATTTTCTACTTATACCCACAAGTATAGGGAGATTTAAGATATGGAGAGCCTCTAGTTGGTTTAATAGTTCAAAGTTTTGTTCTAAGTTCTTTGCAAACCCAAATCCCGGATCTATAATTACATCATGGATTCCTATAGCCTTTGCCTGAGCTAATCTATCGGAAAAGAAGTGTATGATATCCATTAGTAAATGATTGTAGTCTGTAAGTTTTTGCATGGTTTGGGGAGTGCCTCGCATGTGCATCATAATATAAGGAACACCAAGATTAGCTACAATTTCTAATAAGGTGTCGTCTCGTAATCCTGCTGATATGTCATTTATTAAACCAGCTCCTAGCCCTATGCATTCTTTTGCAACTTTTCCTCTAAAAGTGTCTATTGATACTAGTGCTTCTGGGAAGTGTTTAAGGATTAGTTCAACAATTGGGGTGATTCGTTTTAATTCTAGTTCTTCGGAAACTTCGGCAGCACCTGGTCTTGAACTATAAGCACCTATATCTATAAAACTAGCACCTTGCACTAACATTTTTTCAACCTGATTAAGTGCGTTTGTTGCATCCTTAAACTTGCCGCCATCAAAAAATGAGTCTGGAGTAACGTTCAATATCCCCATTACTTTTGGAGTTTTTAAGTCAATTAGATGTCCTTTGCAATTTATGGTCATGCGTATTCTTGCTTTATGTGGGAATGTTACTCAAGTTTAAACCGTCTGTTTTGACGGTTACAAAATTTTAAGCGAAATTTACACAAATTACTAGAAGACATGCAACAAACTGCGGAGCAATACGATGCGGTCATAAAAATTTGTCGCGAATTATTTGAAAAAAAAATGTTAGACTATGGATGCGCTTGGCGTATTCTAAGGTTGCCTTCATTAACAGATCAGATATTCATAAAAGCACAACGGACTAGGGGCTTACAAGAGAATGATGTACATAAGATTGATGAGGATGAAAAATCTGAATTTATAGGTATTATCAATTATTCTATTATGGCACTAATTCAGATAGAGCTTGGAGTTGTTGACCAACCAGATTTAGAGCCAAAAAAGGCAATGTCGTTGTATGAAAAACATAGTACGATGACAAAAGAGCTTATGTTAAATAAGAATCATGATTACGGAGAAGCGTGGCGAGATATGCGTGTAAGTTCCTTAACTGATTTGATTTTGCAAAAGCTATTACGTGTAAAAACTATCGAGGATAATAAAGGTAAAACGTTAGTGAGTGAAGGGATTGATGCGAATTATCAAGACATGATTAATTATGCTGTATTTGCTTTGATACACCTAGATTTAGCTGGCAAAAGGGTATAATATGATGAGATATATTTTAGGGGTAGTTCGTATTTTTGTTGGAGTGTTATTTATTATCAGTGGATTTATTAAGCTTAATGATCCAGTAGGGTTTTCTTTTAAACTAGAGGAGTATTTTAGTCCTAGCGTTTTGGGTTTAGAATTCTTAGTTCCTTACGCCTTGGTAATTTCTATAGCAGTGGTTATTGCTGAAGTTTTACTAGGTGTTATGCTTATTATTGGTTTTAAAGTGAAATTTACACTTTGGAGTTTATTAGGGATGATAGTCTTCTTTACATTCTTAACTTTTTACTCGGCTTATTTTAATAAAGTAACGGACTGTGGTTGTTTTGGTGACGCAATTAAATTAACGCCATGGGAATCTTTTACTAAAGACATTATCCTGTTAGTACTCATTTTACTTTTGTTTTTTGGAAGGAAGTACGTAACGCCACTTTTTTCTGCAGGTATTAATAGAATAATAATGGCACTTTCTTTACTTGCTTGTGCTGGTTATGCGTATCACGTATTGAATCATCTACCAGTAATCGATTTTAGACCTTATGAAATAGGAAAGAATATTGAAGATGGTATGGGTGTTCCTGAGGGTGCACCAAAAGCAATTTATGACTATGCTTGGGAGTTTAAAGTGAATGGAGAAAAGCAAGTCATAGTAACTAATGGAGATTACCCAACAGTAGATGGCGAATTTATAGGAGTAGAAACTACCGAAGTACAAAAAGGATATGAGCCTCCCGTTCATGATTTTACAATAGAGCAAGAGGGAGAAGATTTTGCAGCCAGTTTGTTACAAGAGCCTAAGTTAGTTATGGTAGTAGCTTATGATTTAAGAAAATCAAACATAGAAATCTTTAAGGAAATAAAGACAGTAGCAGAAAGGGCTATAGCAAAGGGATACAAGGTCATTGGGATGTCGGCGTCTGGACCTGGTCAGACAGATAAGTTGGTGGCTGATTTTGGTTTGAATTTTAGCTTTTATTTTACGGATGAAACCACGTTAAAAACTATAGTTAGGTCTAATCCTGGAATATTGGTATTGGAAAAAGGAACCATAACGCAGAAAGTACATTACAATGATTTAGAAGAATTAATGTTTAATTAGTTCTATTTATAGCATCAAAAAAATAATTAATATCACAAAGAATACACAAGTTATGAGAAGTAAAATAGTAGCAGGAAATTGGAAAATGAACAAGACTTTGGCGCAAACGGAAATACTTTTATCTGAGCTTTCGGCAAAATTACCAGATACTGACGCGGAAGTAATGGTTGCTCCTGCTTATGTAAATTTAGTAGGTGCTGTACAAAATTTACAAGCTTCTAAAATAGAAGTGATATCGCAAAACATGCATTTTGCAGAAAGTGGAGCTTACACTGGTGAAATTTCTGCAGATATGTTATTAGATATAGGTATTGATACTGCAATTATAGGACATTCTGAAAGAAGAGCCTATTTTGGAGAGACAGATGAAATACTTGCTAAAAAAGTAGTTACTGCACTGGATAAAGGAATACGGGTACTATTTTGTTTCGGTGAGGAATTAGAAGATCGCAAATCTGGTAATCATTTTAAGGTTGTTGAAAGTCAACTTAAAAACGCTTTGTTTTCACTGGATGCATCTTCTTGGTCAAAAATAGTATTGGCTTATGAACCAGTATGGGCAATTGGTACTGGTGAGACGGCATCTCCAGAACAAGCTCAAGAGATGCACGCGTTTATAAGAAAAACTATTAGTGATGCTTTTAATAGTGCTATTGCTAATGCTGTATCTATCTTGTATGGTGGCAGTGTAAAACCAGGAAATGCAGAAGAGATTTTTTCTAAGCCAGATGTGGATGGAGGACTTATTGGTGGCGCAGCTCTAGTTGCTGATGATTTTGTAGCAATAATTAAGGCTATTTAAATCTTATAAATCACTCTTAATTTTTCAATATCTTTTTAGCTACTATAGATAGCTAATAGTTTATTTTTTGGTTTAATTATTTTAAAAGTTTGAATACGTTCTAACGAATTAGATATTTTGTATCAAAGGATATAACTCTATTTATCAATTTAAGCATATGAGTATTAACGTTTATATAGAGTACAATTTTAAGGTGAATCCTGTTCAACCCACATCTGATATTCTTATTGCTCAATTGGGTGAAGTTGGTTTTGAAAGTTTTGTAGAAGAGGATTTTGGAGTGCTAGCATATATTCAAAAACAGGATTGGAAAGAGTCTATTCTGGAATCTGTAGGCATATTTGAAAATCCTAATTTTGAATTATCCTATACGTTTAAAGAAATAGAACAGGAGAATTGGAACGCTACTTGGGAGCAGAACTTCCAACCAATTGTGGTGGATAACGTATGTATGATAAGGGCTCCGTTTCATGAGAAACAGGATGTTGTTTATGATATAGTTATTGAGCCAAAAATGAGTTTTGGAACAGGTCATCATGAAACTACTCACATGATGTTACAACATTTATTGGAGTTGGATTTGGAACACAAGGCTGTTTTAGATATGGGAAGTGGAACAGGTGTCCTAGCAATTTTAGCTGCAATGCGTGGTGCTAAATCTATAGATGCTATAGATATAGATAATTGGTGTTATCTAAATGCAAAAGAGAATGTAGAGCGTAATAATGTAGATTTTATTAATGTTTACGAAGGTGATGCTAGTCTTTTAGTAGCACAACGTTATGATGTTATTATCGCCAATATTAACAGGAATATTCTTTTAGAAGATATTAATACTTATGCAGATTGTTTAAATCCAAATGGTGTTTTATTGCTGAGTGGATTTTATACAGGTGATTTGGAAATGATTACCAAAAAATGCATTGATAACAAGTTAAGGTTCCAAAATAATATTGAAAAAAATAATTGGGTTGCCGCAAAATATGTATTTTAGTTACAATTAAAGTAGAAAGAATGAGCACTAGAGAACAAATTTCCGAAGCGTTATTGTTGGAAGAAGAAACTGTTAGACAAAATGAAATCGTTCTTTTTAACGATGAGGTAAATACGTTTGATCATGTAATAGATACGCTAATTTCTGTTTGTGATCACACACCAGAACAAGCTGAGCAATGTTCTCTTATTGTTCATTATAAGGGAAAGTGTACTGTAAAAACTGGAGATTACAAAGATTTAGAACCACGCTGTACCAGTCTTTTAGGTGCTGGCTTAAGTGCTGAGATTGTTTAACTAGTTTTCTAAAGCCGGAGCCATAAGGTTATTTTCTTTTCATATATTTAAAGAATAACATAGCTCAAATCAATCTTGCAAAAATTATTTATTTTTTTGTTCTTAGTTTCTCTTGGAGCGTATTCTCAAGAGTTGCCCCCTATTCAGAATTTTTCGCCATTAGATTATGATGGTGAAAACCAGAATTGGGCAATATCTCAGGGAGAAGATAATCATATCTATATTGCCAACAATCATTCGCTTTTAGAGTATAATGGAGTGGATTGGCGTAAACATGTGTCTCCAAATAATAGCATTATTCGATCGGTTCTAGGGTCAGGGGATTATATATTTACTGGACAGTACATGGAATTTGGGTATTGGGAAAGAGATGCCTATGGTCAACTATATTACACATCCATATCCCAAGAACTAGATATGCCTTTGGTAGAGGATGAGGAGTTTTGGAATATTATCACCTTAGGTGATTGGATTCTTTTTCAATCTTTAGACAGGATTTATAGCTACAACCTCTCAACAAAACAATTTAGGTTGATTGAAGCTAAAGCTACTAAAGCCCATATGTTTATGGTTAATGGGTCTGTTTATTTTCAAAATCAAGATAAACATGTTTTTAGAATTGAGAATGGAGAGGCCGTCCTGGCTATAACTGCTGAAGTTTTGGAAAATAGAAGTGTTGTTGGAATGTATGATGAGTTAAATACTATAGTCGTCATATTGGAAAATGCTCAATTTCTTCAGATATCAAATTCAGAAGTAAAGTCAAGAAGTATTAGGTCCTTAAAATCAATGGGAGACATTGTTGTTTATACTACGCAGAAGTTAATGGACGGTTCTTATGTGTTGGGAACAATTTCTGACGGTTTATATCAAATAGATTCAAAAGGCTATTTAATTAGAGCAATAAACAGAAGAAATGGATTGAATAATAATACAATTCTATCCGTTTTTCAGGATGTAGATGAAAATCTATGGTTAGGATTGGATAACGGGATTAGCGTCATTAACATGAACTCTCCGTTTAACGAATATATTGATAATAGTGGGAAGCTTGGACTTGTATATGCTTCTCAATTATTTAATAATAAACTGTACTTAGGGACAAATCAAGGTTTGTTTGCGCGCGAATTAGACTCTGAAGAAGAGTTTGAATTAATTAGAGGCACAGAAGGTCAGGTTTGGAGTTTGGACGCATTTGATGGTTACCTACTATGTGGTCATAACAATGGTACGTACTTAATAAATGACTATGAGGCAGCGTTAGTTTCTAGCTTCCCAGGTACATGGGGCATTAAGAGGATTAAGGGGCATTCGAATTTATTTCTTCAAGGTAATTTTGATGGTATTTCTGTTTTAGAAAAAAAGGGAGGGAATTGGTCTTTTAGAAATAGATTAAAAGGCTTTGATATATCCACAAGATTTTTCGAAGTAATAGAAAACAACAAGGTAATTGTAAATCATGAAATTAAGGGGTTATATAGTTTAACTATAGATGAGAGTTATACAAAAGTAGAAGCTGTAGAAACTCATTCTCAAATGGGTTATGGCTCTAGTTTGGTGTATTATAATGATAAAGTCATTTATTCTAGTGTTAATGGAGCTTTCGCAAAACAAAGTGGGAAGCTGAGCTTTACACCTGATTCTATCTTGAATAGTCTTTTAATAAATGAGGCTGGTGGAATAACCAGTATTGGATTACCTGATAAAGCTGCCAATAGACTCTGGTATTTTACTCAAAATGGATTATCTGTAATTTCACCAGAAGTTTTTTCTGATGCTTTTACAATTACCACTATTCCTATTCCTTCTTTTTTTAAGCGAAGTTTGGGAGTAGCGGGTTTTGAAAATATAAGTGGAATTAAGGATGATAAATATTTGATTGGCATTTCTAATGGGTTTGTTACTCTGGATTTATCCAAAAGAAAGGAAGCAGAATATCTCATCGAAATTTCTGAAATTAAAAGCGTTTTGGGTTTAGATGAACCGTTACCAGTTGCATTAACAACCGATGATGTAGAGTTTGAGTTCGATACTAACTCTTTACTTTTTTCCTATGCAATTCCGCAATATGACAAATATGCGGAAGTGTCTTATCAATATAGACTCAAAGGTTTATTTGAGCAATGGAGTAATTGGGGTTTAGAATCTAACGTTGGGTTTAATAATCTAGACCATGGAGATTATGTTTTTGAAGTAAGAGCAAAAGTGGGGAATACGTTAACCAATAATATAGCTGCTTATGAATTCACAATCAAGCAGCCTTGGTATTTGTCGTTAACCGCCTTATTGTGTTATGTATTGTTAGCAATAGGTTTCTTTTTCGGCTTACATAAATCCTATAAATCACACTACACCAAAAAGCAAAAGAAAGTATTAGCCGAGGAAAAGAAGAAGCTAAAGCGTAAAAAATTAAAATCAGCAAAGGAACTTGCCTTGTTGAAGAATGAAAAATTAAAAGGTGAGATTGAAAGTAAAAATAGGGAGCTTGCGATTTCAACCATGAGTATTATTAAGCGTAATGAGTTTTTGAATTCAATTAAAGACAAACTAGTAAAAGCTGAAAATTCAACTCAAATCAAATCAGTTATTAAAACTATTGATAGAAATATTAATAATGATGATGATTGGAAGTTCTTTGAAGAAGCGTTTAATAATGCAGATAAAAATTTTCTAAAGAAAATTAAAGAAGCTCATCCTAAACTTACCCATAATGATCTTCGTTTGTGTGCGTATTTAAGACTTAATTTAACATCTAAAGAAATTGCTCCACTATTGAATATTTCCTTACGTAGTGTTGAGGTGAAAAGATATCGTTTAAGAAAAAAAATGAATCTTTCCCATGAAAGTGGTCTTACTTCTTACCTTATGGAGCTGTAATTGGTTACAACATATTTTGAAATAACTACAACATTACCCATACATTTTTCTAATTTGAGTTTCGGATGGCTAGATATCCATCCCTTTGTAATATCCTATTTTAGTATATTTTGTTACTAAAAAATGGAATATTCGTAAAATAAAGCCCTGTTTTTTGCTAATGTATATTTATTGTTGGGGTGCTTTTTTTGAATTAGCAGTATAACATCACTAGTTTGCAGATTCAAAAATCACAACAAATGAAGTACGTCTTTACAATATTACTTTTGACATGTTTTACTTCGCTGCTCTCCGCGCAAGATTTAACCATATCTGGGACGGTTAAGGATCAGGGATTAAACGAGCCACTTCCTGGAGTAAACGTTTTTGTAAAAAACACAACAAATGGAACCTCTACAGATTTCGATGGTAACTACACTATTAGTAACGTTAAGAAAGGAGATATTCTGATTTTCTCTTACATCAGTTTTATTACAAAAGAAATAGTTGTTGGAGATAACACAACTATTAATATGGTTTTAGAAGAGGACGTAAGTGCTTTGGATGAGGTTATTGTTATTGGATACGGAACACAGAGTAAGAAAGAAGTTACCGGAGCTGTGTCTATAGTAGGAGCTGAAACTATTGAGGATTTAAACCCAACAAGAGTAGAGCAAGCACTGCAAGGTCAGGTTGCTGGTGTTAATATTACATCTAACTCTGGTTCTCCAGGAAGCGGTTCTAACATTCGTATTAGAGGAATCTCTACAAACGGTGATAATAGACCATTGATATTGGTAGATGGTAATGTGATAGAGGATTTAAGTGTATTGAATCCAGGAGATATTGAAAGTATTAATGTTCTTAAAGATGCCACTGCAGGTATCTATGGAGTAAGGGCTGCAAACGGCGTTATACTTGTAACTACAAAAACAGGACGTAAAAATTCTGAATTAAAATTTACATACGACGCGTTTGGAGGTTTTCAAGAAACTTCAAGAAGAATACCAGTGCTAAATGGTACGGAGTATGCATTAATTACAAATGAAGCATTTGCCGCTGGTGGTCAAACTAATCCTTTTCCAAATGTTGCCAATATTGGTGCAGGAACAAATTGGCAGGACGAAGTTTTTCAAAAAGCTCCTATTGTGAATCAAAATTTAACTATTACCGGAGGAACAGAAAAATCAACCTTTTCTTTTGGTTCTTCACTATTAACCCAAGATGGTATTGTAGGAGGGAATAAAGCAAATTTTAGACGTTATACTACAAGGTTTAATTTTAATAGTGATTTGCTAGATAAGTTAAAGCTAACTGCAAATGTGCTTTATACAGGAACGAGTCGTAGGGCGTTATCAGAAAATGGTATTGGTTCTGTGTTGTTCAATGCGCTCAATAATGCTCCTACTTTTGATGTAAGGGATCAAAATGGATCCTTTACTATAGCTGAAGGGTTAGGGAATGAGGTTATAAACCCTCTTGCTCAATTGGATAACAGTTTTAACACCACTAAAGTAAATCGTATTAGTGGTAAATTTGGATTGAACTACAGCTTTTGGGATAGTTTTACCGCAGAATCTAGTGTGCAATTTAACTATGCTGAAGTAGGTAATAGGACATTAAATCCAACTTCTTTCTTTGGGTCTGGAAAGGTGTTTAACAATCCAGGTAGACCGGTTCTATTTGAAAATAAGGATATTTTTAAGGATTATACATTTGATAATTTTATCACATATGATAAAAGATTTGGTGAGGATCATAATTTGAAAGCCTTATTAGGTATGTCGGTTCTTATTAATCAAGGTCAATTTTCAGGAGTAACACAAGGTTTCTTTGCGAATCAGGTAAATTTCGCAGAAGCTGATAATAATAACGCTGAGGAAACATTGAACTCAAGAATTTTATCTGGACTTAGTGGAAAGTTTGATGAGCGACTATTATCTTATTTTACAAGAATTCAGTACGATTATAAAGGAAGATATTTGTTTTCTGGTGTTCTTAGAAGAGACGGCTCTACAAAATTTGGCCCGGATAATCGTTTTGGATATTTTCCTTCTGCATCTGTTGGTTGGATAGCTTCTGACGAAAATTTCTTAGTAGACAATAAAATAATTAATTTTCTAAAGTTTAGAGGTAGCTATGGTATCATAGGAAATGATAAAATTAGAGCCAATAGCTTTCGTGGTGTTTTGGATGGAGAAGGTACTTATGTATTTAATAACAATTTGAATTTTGGACAAGCTGTAGGTGTACTTCCTAACTCTATTATTGGTTGGGAAGAGCAAAAAACATTTGATGTTGGTTTTGATATGCGCCTGTTTGATGGTAAAGTAGATATAACAGCTGATTATTTTCAGAAAAGAACAGATGGTCTATTGCTTCAACCACCAGTTTCAGGTTTGTTAGGAGCTTCTGCACCAGGTACGCAAGCACCATTTATTAATTCTGGTATAGTAGATAACACTGGTTTTGAGTTCGCGATAGGATACAGCACTGATTTCTCTGAGGATGTTTCCTTTGGAATTAATTATAATGTTACCTTCTTAAATAATGAGGTGCAAACTGTTAATGACGGAGTTGGTTTCTTACAAGGAGGTTCTTTTGGTGTAGGCCAGGATTTTCCATCGAGAATGGAAGCAGGTAAACCAATAGGATATTTCTTTGGTTTAGAAACTAATGGGTTATTCCAAAATCAAGGAGAAGTTGATGCTCATGCTACGCAAGCAAATGCTGGTCCTGGGGATTTAAGATTTGTGGATCAAAACTCAGATGGCATTATTGATTCCGATGATAGAATTGATATTGGTAACCCAATACCTGAAGCTACTATGGGACTTAATTTATCCTTTGATTATAAGAATTTTGATTTTGGCGCTTATGCTTTTGCCTCTTTAGGGAATGATATCGTAAGAAATTACGAGCGTAATCAGCCGTTGGTTAACCGTTCAATTTATACTCTTGATAGATGGACAGGAGAAGGTACATCAACTACAACACCAAGAGTTACTACAGGAGCTACATCTAATACGTTGTTTTCAGACTTTTTTGTTGAAGATGGTTCGTTTGTTAGAATACAAAACGCGCAGATTGGATATACATTACCAAGCAATGTTATAGAAAAAATAGGAGCAGATAAATTAAGAGTATACGTTTCTGCTAACAATATCTATACGTTTACTAAATATCGAGGATACGATCCAAGTGCTTCGTCTGGAGATGCTATAGGCGGTGGAATTGATCAAGGATTCTATCCGGTGCCAAGAACATATTTGTTAGGGGTAAACTTTAAATTCTAAGACAATGATCATAAAAGATAATAACATACGTTTCATGAAAAAATTTCTTTTTGTTTTGCTTTCAAGCATTATGGTTCTAGCTTGTTCAGACGATTTTGTAGATGTAGATTCCTTTGATGAGGATTCTGAGAATTTCTTTAATTCGGAGGAGGATTATCAAAGCGCCTTATTAGCGGCCTATGATTTGCTTCAATCAACCTATATCAATGTGATGCTTGGTGAAATAGCATCAGATAATACGTTAGCAGGCGGAGAAAGTGCCACAGATACTCCTGGAATACAGGAGATAGATGATATGGTTCACACACCCGTTAATCAACAGCTGAGGGATATGTGGGGTTGGATGTATTCAGGAATTTATAGAGCAAATTATATTATGGAATTTCAGGATAAAACTGATTTTTCTGGTAAAGATGTGGTTCTAGCTGAAACTCGATTTTTACGAGCATATTACTATTTTGAATTGGTGAAGTGGTTTGGAGATGTTCCTTTAACTATAGATAGAAGAATAGATTTTGGTGAACAAAATACGATAGATAGGGCACCTAGAACTGAGGTATACGCTCAAATGGAACAGGATTTGATTTTTGCAGCAGCAACATTGCCTGTTACTGCATCTGATGAGGGAAGAGCTACTAAAGGAGCTGCACAAGCATTATTAGGAAAAGTTTATTTATATCAAGATAAGTTTTCAGATGCTGCACCTGTTTTAGAAGAATTAATTAATTCTGCTACTTATAACTTATTAGAGGATTACAGTACAATGTTCGAGAATGATAATGAAAACAATATTGAATCTGTGTTTGAAGTTCAGTATACGGACCAGGAAGGTGCTGGTTTTGGTTGTTTACAATGTAGTGAAGGTAACGTTGCTGTAGGGTTTAATGGTATTAGAAATTATTCTGGACCTGATTTTGAATCTGGATTTAGTTTTAACGTCCCAACTCAAGAAGCGTTCGATGCGTTTGAAGCTGGAGATGTAAGAAGAGATGTTGCAATTTTAGATATAGCAGCATGGTCAGGAGCTAATGCTGATGTGAGTTTTGTAGAAGGTTTTGAGCATACAGGTTTTTATAACAGAAAGTATATTGCTCGTCAAGGAGATGCTAATATTGGTGATGCCAATTTAACAAACCCTAATAATTATCGCTCCATACGTTTTGCAGATGTTCTTTTAATGGCTGCTGAAGCTTTAAACAGGGGCAATATAAGCGACGATAGAGCACAAGCATATTTAAATAGAGTACGTAATCGTGCAAATCTTATGAACTCAGATGCAACTGGAGCAGCATTAACACAAGCTATATATGACGAAAGACGTGTAGAACTTGTTGGAGAAGGTCACCACTTCTTTGATTTGGTAAGAACTGGAAGAGCTGCACAAGAAATAGACGGTTTCCAAGCTGGAAAACATGAAGTGTTTCCAATTCCGTTAATAGAAATAGAATTATCAGGTAATCGTTGGGCACAAAACCCAGGATATTAAAAACTAAAATTTGTAATGATGAGAATAAGTAAGAAACTATTAGTATTCCTCTTTGTAGCGAGCATTTTTACTTCATGTAAAGATGACGATAATACGTCGTTCGCTTTACAAGATATTTCTGCACCCACTAATTTAAGTGCGGTATTTGATATTTCCCAAGATGATACCGGTACGGTAACAATTACCCCAACGGCTGTAGGTGCATCTTCTTTTGATGTGTTTTTTGGAGATGTCGAAGGTGAAACCGCTACTGCTGTTAGTCCTGGAGAAACCGTTAGTAAGGTATATGGTGAAGGCGAGTTTAATTTAAGGATTGTTGCCGTAGGTACAACAGGACTTACTAGCGAACTAGTTCGTGTGGTAACCATTTCATTTACTCCCCCAACAGATTTAACAGCTACGGTTGCGATTTCAGAATCAAATCCTTTTGAGGTTAACGTAACACCTGTTGCTACAAATGCTACTGTATTTGATGTGTTTTTTGGACTTGGAGCAGACGAGGTGCCAGTTACGATTATGAGTGGTGAAACAGCTACTTATATGTATGCCGAAGCAGGAGATTATGAAGTACGTGTTGTTGCAAGAGGTGCTGGTTCAGCAACTATTGAGCTTACGGAAACGGTTACAGTAACCGGTAATGCCGCACCAATAGTGTTGCCAATAACTTTTGATGATGCTACTGTAAATTATGCGTTTTCTACGTTTAATGGTGCAAGCTATGAAGTGGTAGATAATCCGGATGTTTCTGGCGTTAATGCAGAAGAATCAAAGGTAGGTGCTATCACAAATTCCGGAGCACAATTTGAAGGTGGTGCTTTTACTTTAGGTACGCCAATAGATTTTTCGGGAGCTAATAAAACAGTATCCATGAAATTCTGGGCTACATCAGCGCTGCCTGTATTATTAAAGTTTGAAGGTGGAGTAAATGATGAAAGACAAACTGAGGTTGTAGCGCAACATGGCGGTACTGGTTGGGAAATTCTAACTTTTGATTTTGCTACAGATGCTATTAAAAGTTTTATTGATGGTAATCAAGGAGTAGGAGAAGCTTTTGTTCCAGATGGTCAATATGCTACTATCGTCTTATTTGTAGATGGCCCAGGAACAACTGCTGGTACATTTTATTTGGATGATGTTGCACAGACTTCAGGGGAAACTTCCCCATTAGCCTTGCCAATGAGTTTTGATGATTCAGCTGTGAATTACGACTTTGGAGTATTTAATGGAGCTACATATGAAGTAGTAGATAATCCAGACGCTTCTGGTGCGAACACTACTGTTTCTAAGGTTGGTGCTATTACGAACTCTGGAGCACAATTTGAAGGTGGAGCTTTTTCATTGGATACAGCAGTAGATTTTAGTTCTGATAAAACGATAACAATGAAGTTTTGGTCTACCACTTCTTTACCAATCTTATTAAAATTTGAAGGTGGAGTAAATGGTGAACGTGAAAATGAAGTTGTTGCCACGCATGGTGGTACAGGTTGGGAAGAGCTAACATTTGACTTTGCTACAAATGCAACAAAAAGTTTTATAGATGGTAATCAAGGAGTAGGAGAAGCTTTTGTTCCAGAAGGACAGTACGCAACACTAGTACTTTTTGTAGACGGACCTGGAACTACTTCAGGAACCTTCTATATGGATGATATAGCGCAATCTGCCGGTGGTGGTGGAGGTACAGGCGGTGTAGCTACTAGTTTGCCAATTAGTTTTGAAAATGGCGAAACCTTATCTGGTGTTTTTGAAGGTGGAGATGGTGTAACGGGTATGCCTATTTCAAACCCAGATGCTTCTGGTATCAATACTTCTGCAACTGTTTTTGAATTTAACAAAGTTAACGGGGCAGCATGGTATTCTGGAATATTTCAAATATTCCCATCAAATATAGATTTTGTAACTAATCAAGTAGTTTCTTTCAAAATTTGGTCTCCAAAAGCAGGGATTAATGTTAGGGTGCAATTAGAAAAAGAAGGAGGCGGTGGCGGTGCTACAATATTTGTAGATAACACGTTGGCTTCTTCAAACGAATGGGTTACCATAAATGCAGATTTTTCAGGTATAATTAATGGGTCTGATGCGTATGATAAAATAGTTATATTCCCAGATTTTGATGATGCTAATACACCAGCTGGTGATGGTTCAATATATTATATCGATGATATTGAACAAACAATGTCTTCAGGAGGTGGAACAGGAGGTAAGACTACTTTCCCAGTAGATTTTGAATCTGGAACGACAGGCGCGGCTTCACAATGGAATATCTTCGAAAATGTTGATAATCCAGCGTTAGGTATAATTGCAAATCCAGATGCAACTGGTGCAAATACTTCAGCAACTGTTGCTGAGTTTACAGCTAGACTTGGCGGCCAAACGTATGCGGGAGCAGAAACACCTTTATTAACACCATTTACCTTAGATGCTTCCAATAGTACGGTAAAAATAATGGTCTGGAAATCTGTTATAAGTGATGTAGGTATTAAGTTTGCTAATGCTGCAGGTGGTTCAACAGGTGAAATTAAAGTGCCTAATACACTTACCAATCAATGGGAAGAGCTTACGTTTGATTTCTCTGGTGTAATTGGTGATCCAAATAATACGAACATTGAGTTTTTGGTGATTTTCCCAGATTTTGATGCTAGAACTCAAGATAACGTAGTTTACTTTGATAATGTAACCTTATCAGGGTCAGGAAGTGGTACGTCTAGAGTTGAAGTTGAAACAATAGGGTTTGAATCAGGAGAAACTTTAAGTGGTGTTTTTGAAGCTGGTGATGGAGTTGCTGGTGGACCAATAACTAATCCTGATTCTTCAGGTATTAATACTTCCGCAACGGTTTATGAATTCAATAAAGTAACTGGTGCAGCTTGGTATTCCGGTATGTTTAATATTTTTAGTCAAGATATTGAATTGACCACGAAACAAACATTTACTATAAAAATATGGTCTCCAAAGGCCGGTGTTAACGTTAGATTTCAGCTTGAAAAAGAAGGTGGCGGAGGCGGTGCCACTTTTAATGTGGATCAAACAGTAGTGAATGCAAATGAGTGGGTAACTTTAACATATGATTTTTCAGGATTGATTAATGCAGCTGATGCTTATGATAAAATTGTTATTTTCCCAGACTTTGATGATGTGAATACTCCTGCAGGAGACGGGTCTATATACTATATTGATGATATTACCCAACAATAAAACTTCTTAAGATGAATAGAGTTATAAAAAGGTTTAATATTTTGGTGTTACTTTCCATGATTCTTATATCATGTCAAGAAGAAGAACCCACATTAGATACAATCTTAGTACCAACAAATTTAGTTGTAAGTGCTATAGTTGAGGGAGATCAGTCCGGTAATATATCGGTAACTCCTAGTGCTGACAATGCACTTAATTTTCATGTAATTTTTACTCCAGGGGCAGACCCAGTTGTAATCAATGCAGGACAAACCGCTTCATTTCGTTTTACAAGATCTGGACAATATAGCGCACCAATAACTTTAGTTGCTTTTGGTAAAGGTGGTGTTAGTTCTAGTGTAACCGAAATTATAGACTTGGACGTTAGATTATTTTTGGATGATGCAACTAAACAACTTATCGCCGGAGACGGAACGAAGAGATGGGTATGGGATAGCACAGAAGCTGGCCATTTTGGAGTTGGACCTTTAACCAATAATTTTCCTGAGTTTTTTAGTGCAGGTCCTAATGCGTTAAATCCATGTGTATACGATGATGTGTTGGTTTTTAGTTATGACGATCAAGATAACTATACGTATCAGCTAGAACCTGGTGCGGATAATTTGAGTTTTATCAATTGGACAGATGTTAATCGATTTTTTCCAGATGCAACACCACAACAGTTTGTTGATGAATGTAGAGATATTACATCGCAAGCAGACTTTACGAGTCCTTTTGTTGTTTTGGATAATGCAGATGGTAGTAGAGTTCTGGATGTAGGATCTAGTTTTTTAAGTTACTGGGCCGTGATCCCGGGACAATATGAAATCATTGAGTTATCAGCAAACAGATTAGCAGTTAGAGGTACAAGTGAGCCGTTTAATGGTGATGGACCATTATATTGGTATAGTGTTTTTATTCCCGAAGATATGGTTTCAGAAGAGGATTCTGTATTTAATACTTTGGTATGGTCAGACGAATTTGACGTAGACGGTGCACCGAATACGGCAAATTGGGGATATGATTTAGGTGCTGGTGGTTGGGGTAATAACGAACTTCAAACCTATACAGACAACGCTGAAAATGTAATTGTAGAAGGAGGATTTTTGAAGATTACAGCAAAGGATGATGGAGCTGGTGGTTATACATCAACGAGGCTTTTGTCTCAGAATTTACAGGATTTCACTTACGGTAGGGTAGAAATAAGAGCTAAACTTCCTGAAGCGCAGGGAACATGGCCTGCGTTATGGATGTTGGGTTCTAACTTTGAAACGGTAGGATGGCCTACCTGTGGTGAAATAGATATTATGGAACAAACAGGATGGGATAAAACAAAAAGTTCTGCTGCCATCCATTTCCCTGGCAACTCTGCCGGAAATGCACCTACGAGTGAAATAGAAAATACTACGTCAACTACAGAATTTAATAATTATATTTTGGAATGGACTGAGACACAGATAATCGTATCGGTTAACGAGGAGGTGTTCTTTACCCAAGAAAATAATGACACAAAACCATTTAATGGTGATTTCTTTTTTATTATGAATATAGCTATGGGTGGTACTCTGGGTGGTACAGTAGACCCTTTATTTACGGAGTCTACAATGGAGGTAGATTATATAAGAATGTATCAATAGATGATTTTAGATTGTTAGTTTAGTTTTAAATAGAAAGAACCAGTAGTCACTTGCTGGTTTTTTTATCTATAATTATGAAAAGTTCTTAAATAGAGGTGCTTTTTCTATGTATCATAAAACCAGCAAATAATGGAAGTTTCAAAAGAGGTAATTAAAATGAATAAATCATACACTGTTTTAATCAGTTTAATTGTTGCCTTAGGTGGTTTCTTGTTAGGATTTGATAGTGCGGTTATATCCGGTGCTATAAAAGGTATCACAGTATATTTTGAAATGACAGACGCCATGCTTGGATTTGCAGTTGGTTGTGTCGTATTCGGCGCAATGGCTGGCAACTTACTAGCTGGACCCCTAGCAGATAAATTTGGAAGAAAGAATGTTTTAATAGTGGTTGCTGCTTTATTTGCAGTTTCAGCTACCTGGTCTGCTTTTGCTACTAATTATACTGAATTTATAATTGCAAGGATAATAGGAGGAATCGGTATAGGTGGAGCAATCTTAATAGCACCCATTTATATTGCAGAAATTGCACCAGCTAAATTAAGGGGTAGCCTAGTCTCCTTCAATCAGTTAAATATTGTTATAGGTATTTCAGTTGCTTATTTTTCTAATTATTTTCTAATTAATATGGAAGGTGATAGCTGGCGATGGATGCTTGGAGTGGAGGCGGTACCTGCTCTTATATATTTTGCTGCTTTATTCATTGTGCCAAGAAGTCCAAGATGGTTAATACAACGATTGAATGAAACAGAATTAGCTCGAAAAGTATTACAGCGCATTGGTGGCGAGGAATATGCGTCAACTACGGTTTTGGCAATTCAAAACGGAATAGATAAAAAAGAATCAAAAGGAAAACTAGGAGATATTTTTCAAAGTAAATATACCGTGATAATGGTAATTGCTTTGGGAATTGCTTTTTTTCAGCAAATAACTGGTATTAATGCTGTTTTCTATTATGCACCGACAATATTTGAACAAGCTGGTGGTAGCACAGATTCTTCGTTTTTACAAGCTATCGTTGTAGGCTTAACAAATCTTATATTCACATTAGTTGCTATTTGGTTAATAGATAGATTAGGAAGAAAACCACTATTGCTCATCGGTTCAAGTTTTATGACAATTGCATTGTTAATGGCTGCTTTTGCATTTAATGAAGCTACTTATGATTTCAATGAAGTTAGCTTGGCAAAGGTAGAGAGCGTAGAAATGAGGACTGCTCTTTCGGGTTTTGAAGGTCAATCTTTTGAAAGTCAAAACGCGCTTTTTAAAACTATTGGAGCCGAATTGGACACAGCACAATTCCTAGATTTTAAACGAAATCAAATTTCCAACTTTATACAAATTAATGCTACTTTAGTACTAATTGCAATATTGCTCTATGTGGCATCCTTTGCCATTTCTTTGGGTCCCGTCATGTGGGCTTTAATCTCTGAAATTTTTCCAACTAAAATAAAAGGAATTGCGATTTCTGTTGTTGGCTTCTTTAATTCCCTAGTTAGTTTTTCTGTTACTCAGATATTCCCATGGGAACTTTCTAATTTGGGTCCAACACTTACGTTTGGTATTTATGCTTTATTTTCTTTCTTGGCAATCCTATTCGTTCAAAAATTTGTGATTGAAACCAAAGGAAAATCCTTAGAGGAGGTAGAAGAAATGTTAGTTAGAAAATAAGTAATTATTTAATACTTAGATTAGTAAGTAGATTCAACATAGTACATAACCGATTATAGTTTTTTAAGATGGATTATATTAAAATAAATGATGAAGGATTTTATAAAATAGAGAACAGCGATTTGCTACGTCCCTTTTTTATGAGTGTTGTGAGTGATTCAGATCACTGGATGTTTATATCCAGTAATGGCGGATTAACTGCTGGTAGAAAAAATAGCGAGTATTCATTGTTTCCTTATTATACAGATGATAAGCTAACAGAATCATATGAAACTACAGGTAGTAAAGCAGTTTTTTTAGTAGAATCATCTGGTAAGAATGTAGTATGGGAGCCTTTCTCAGATAGGTATACTGGTGTATTTAACTGTACCAGAAATTTGTATAAAAATGAACACGGTAATAAGTTAATATTTGAAGAATTAAACCATGACCTTGGCCTTACCTATAGGTGTGAATGGAATTCCAGTACAATTTTTGGTTTTATAAAAAAGAGTACACTTTATAATACAAATAGTACCGCTGTAAAAGTGAAGTTTTTAGACGGGCTACAGAATGTATTGCCATATGGGGTTGCTACAGATACGCAAGTTGCTTCAAGTAATTTGGTAGATGCTTATAAAAAAAGTGAGCTGTTAGAAAAATCTGGGTTAGGTATATTTTCGTTAAGTGCTATTATTGTTGATAAGGCGGAGCCAAGCGAAGCTTTAAAAGCTAATGTAGTATGGTCTCTTGGTTTAGAAAACCCAAAAGTGTTATTATCTTCTTTGCAACTCAATGCATTTAGAAAAACAGGAATAATCAAAGAGGAAAAGGATGTTAGGGCAGAGAAGGGAGCTTATTTTATTGCTTCAGACTTAGAATTAGCTGCTAATTCAGATAAAGAATGGTTGATCATAGCTGATGTAAATCAAGGACCTTCTGCGGTTATTAACCTTTCCGAAAAAATACATAGTAGTAAAAATTTATGGGATGCGGTAATGAGTGATGTAGCGCTCGGAACCCAGAACCTGTTAGCATTAACTACAGCAGCTGATGGTAAGCAAATTACCGCGGATAATAGAAGAAATACAAGGCATTATGCAAACGTACTTTTTAATATTATGCGAGGTGGTATTTTTGATGATAACTATACCATAGAAAAACAAGATTTTATTAAGTATATGAATAAAGCGAATAAAGCAGTATTCGCTGAGAATACTTCTTTATTAATGGGATTGCCGGAAACTATTCAGCTACCTAAACTAAAAGAATTAGCATGGGAAAGTACGGATAGAAATTTTGGTCGTTTATGTCTAGAATATTTGCCTTTGAAGTTTAGTAGAAGACACGGAGATCCGAGTAGACCATGGAACAAATTTTCCATTAACACAAGAAATGAGGTAGACGGTTCAAAAGTGCTAGACTATCAAGGTAATTGGAGAGATATTTTTCAAAATTGGGAAGCATTGGCTCATTCTTATCCTGAATTTATGGAGAACATGATTCATAAATTTTTAAATGCGACAACTTTTGATGGCTATAACCCATACAGAGTAACCAAAGATGGCTTTGATTGGGAAACTATTGAACCAGATGACCCATGGTCTTACATTGGGTATTGGGGAGATCACCAAATTATATATTTATTAAAATTTTTAGAATTTATAGAGGCTCATTATCCACAAAAACTCCAAACGTATTTTAGTACCGATTTCTTTGTCTATGCTAATGTCCCCTATGTAATAAAACCGTATTCAGAATTACTTAAAAATCCTAAGGACACTATAGAATTTAATGAGGCTTCAGATGCTGAAATTAGGAATAATCGAAAATTGCAAGGTGCAGATGGCGCATTATTACGAACATCAAATAATGAAATTTATAGAGTTAATCTTATAGAGAAATTATTAGCAACACTACTTGCTAAATGTGCTAATCTTATCCCAGAAGGTGGTATTTGGATGAATACTCAAAGACCAGAATGGAATGATGCAAATAATGCATTAGTAGGTAACGGTGTTTCTATGGTGACGCTATATTATATGCGTCGTTTTTTTACGTTCTTCAAAAAAATGGTAGACAATACTACGGTAGAAAATATGCCAATTTCTATAGAGTTGAATGTATTGTTTAAAGAAACTATTAATGTTCTATTAGAACATAAGGATTCTTTAAGTGGTTTGTCAGATAAAGACCGTAAAGCCGTAATGGACGGTTTAGGCATGGCTGCAAGTGCCTACAGAGGTTCTATTTATGATAATGGTTTTTCGGCTCAGAAAGAAGATATTACTAAAAA
>CALHVP010000208.1 GCA_938038975.1 uncultured Maribacter sp.
GTATAATGCGTTGATTGAAGATATGGCTATATCCTATGCCTCTTCAACTATTTATTCTGGAGATGAAAAAATAAGTATTGCTACAGAGCGTATTGAAAAACCAGTATTAGCCGTTTTAGAGCGTAAAAAAATTAATATACCTGAATCTAGCCCCGCAGAATTTGACCTGACATTATCAAACAACAGTGTTGTTGAATCTGATTCAGATTTTCTATTACTTGTTGATCTAAACGGACTAAATGGAGCTAAGATTAATATTGAACAAAACGGTACTGTGGTACACATACCCTTTGGAGAATCTGTTAAATACAAAATGACTTTAGAAAAAGTGGCAACAGATGTATTTGATTATGAAGACATTACAATTAGTTTAAGTTCGCTTTGTGATCCTGATAATAATACTGTAGAGACCACAGTAGAGGCCCACTTTATACCTGTATGTTCAGAGATTGTTATAAATTCTCCACTACCAGATTGGAGCTATAATTTGGCTAAAGCCTACGATAGTAATGATAATCCAAAGCCATTAAACATAGCTCTTAATAGTTTTAATACTTCTTTTGCTGGTTTTAAGAAGATTGTATTAGACTATAGATATTCTGGTTCTTGGAGAATGTTACAAACATACTATGAAGATGAATCTGAATATGATGCAGCTGTACTAGCAGGAGATGGTGACACATCATCCTTTATTGGAACTGCTGCTGATGTGTCTTTTGCATGGAATATTGCAGGTCTAAATCTACCCAACGGAGAATATGAAATAAGAGCTAGAACGTTTTGTTCTAAAAGCGACTATACTGCTGAAACTATTAAGGGTGCTGTTGATTTAATTGCTCCTACACGTTTTGGAACTCCATTGCCTATTGATGGTATTTTAGGAGCAGGTGAAGATTTAAAAGTACGTTTTAGTGAAGACGTTTATTATAACCCTTTAGGTAGTCAAATTAAAATAAAAGGAGAACTAAATCAAGGTCAAATTGATAATAATGTATCCTTATACTTTGAAGGGGTAAACAATATAGCAACTATAAATAATCCAAAAATTACTACTGGTGATTTAACCATGCAGTTTTGGATGAACAATACCACTTTAAGTGCAAACGCTTCTATAATTTCTCAAAAAGAAGGACTACAAATAGGTTTAGATAACAGTCAATTATACTTCACTTTAGCAGGTTTTACAGCAAAAGCGGGTATTAATCCTATAGGGTTTCATCATTATACATTTACGTATAAAAATGAGACTGGTGTACTTTTTATTTATGAAGATGGTGCGGAGATTGCCAGTGCTACTATGAACAGTAATGTGTCATTCACCAATAATTATCCTTTAGTAATTGGCGGAAACACGTTTATTGGGAATGTACATTCTTTAATTTTATGGAATAAATTTATTTCTGAGGAAGATGCTTTTGCTAAAATGCGAGACAAGTTCATTGGTAATGAATCCTACTTAACTGGCTACTGGCCAATGAATGAAGGTAGAGGCGAAATTGCGAAAGATTTAGCTCGCTTTAAACACGCGCAAGTTAGTGCTGCATGGGATATTAAACCCAAAGGGTCTTCTTATGAGTTTAAAGATGGTCATTATTTAGAAATGGATGCTACCGTTATTCTAACAGATGAAATGGATGCTACCATATCATTCTGGATGAAAACAGGCGTTTCACAAGAAGCCACCTTATTTTCAAATGGTAGAGGTGATAACGTAGATCCTATTAAACCTGATGGAAAGTGGGCAGTTAACCTAAATAGCAATGGTTCCTTATCATTACAAAGTGAGGGAAATACCTATGTGTTAGCTAGCCAAAATATGGCTGATGATACATGGCATCACGTAACTATTTTATTCAACCGTATAGGATCATTAAGAACCTATGTAGATGCTGCGCAAGTATCAACAAATCAAATGAACGCGATAGGCGCTTTTAAAGACAGTAAAAAACTTTGGTTTGGTGCTAGAGGGTTTCAAGACCCTGGTGGTATATCAATAGATCGTACCTATACGGGTAAACTTGATGAGTTTAGAGTTTGGAATACCTTACGTACCGCAGAACAGATAGAAAGAGACCGCTATTTTGAAATGGATTTTGAGAGTGTAGGTTTGGCTTTCTATGCACGTATGAATGCTCCAGAGACAACTACCGGAAACGGACCTAAGTTTTATTATGCGGATTCAAACCCTACTAAAGATAAAAATTTAGGTTTTGCAACTTTAAAAGATGGCCTTCTTAATTATTCTAATGATGTGCCAGCAATAAAGCCAGCAAGAAACGTAATATATCATGTAGTTAATTTTACCATCAATAAAGATGAAATGGTCCTAGAACCTAGCGTTAAAGATTGGGCTATTATAGAAGGCCAAGAGCTAGATATTACCGTGGGGTATATGGAAGATTCATTTGGGAATCAGCAAAAATCTCCAATTACTTGGACAGCATATGTAAACCGTAATGAAATGAGCTGGTTTGTAGAGGGCTACAATGATGTAATTGATATTGTAAAAAACAGTGGTGAAGAAACATCTTTTGAAATAACAATATTGAATAAAGGTGGAAAAGAACAGGCTTATAACCTATCTAACATTCCTAGATGGTTAAGCTTAAGTAAAACAGAAGGTATTCTTAGCCCTGATAGTAAAACAATAATTACGGCTACTATTGATAAAGATGTAACCACAGGTAGTTATTTAGAGAATATATACCTACAAACCAATTTTGGTTATGATCAAAAACTGCAAATAGATGTAACCGTTTTAGCTCCAGAGCCAGATTGGGCAGTTGATCCAACTGCATATGATTTTAGTATGAATATAGTGGGTAAAATTAAAGTTGATGGTAAATTTTCTGCAGATACTTATGACAAAATTGCCGCCTTTTATGATGATGAGGTTAGAGGATTAGCAAATTTGGTCTACAACCAGGCATATCAAGAATATTTTGTTTTCTTAACCTTATATAGCAATACTGTCTTTGGAGAAGAACTACAATTTAGTATATGGGATGCTTCACAAGGCAAAATTTTAGAGGCAACAATAAATTCAGATATGTTTTTAAAGTTTAAAGAAAATGAAATATTAGGAACATTGAGTACTCCAATCATTTTTGAAAATACAGCCATAGTTAGACAACAAATTGCATTAAATAAAGGGTGGACATGGGTTTCTATGAATGTAAATGATGTTAACTTTTCAAATCTGAACAAGTTAACTGAAGGTTTAAATTTAGAAACATCAGATCGTATTTTAAGTCATTCACCTGTACAATTAGAAACTTATTATAAAAGTGAATCTAGTGGCGCTAATAGTGGCTGGAATGGTCAAATTAGTTCTAACGGAGGCTTATCTAATTCCACCATGTATAAAGTACATATGACCCATGAACAGACGCTTAAAATAAAAGGTGTTACTACAGATGTTTCTACATGGAGCTTTCCTATAGAAGAGAATTGGAACTGGTTGCCTTATCCGTTATCAGGTAATCAATCAACTAATGAGGCATTAGCATATTTTGATGCTGTAGATGGTGATGTGATAAAATCACAGAATCTATTTGCTATTTACGACCCCATTATTGGTTGGAACGGTACCTTAAGTTATTTGGAAAAAGGGAAAGGCTATATGGTAAAATCTAATACTGCGCAGACCTTTACATATCCAAGTTATTTAGAAAATGCTAATGCAAATAAAACGGGGGCTATTTCTAATGGTATAGACAATATAAGCCAGAATCAAATACGTTCAGAATTTAAAGCCTACCCTGAAAATATGAATGCAGTGGTTTTAATACCAGAAGGCTATAATGAACTGTTCGTTTATGATTCCAATGGTGTTTTAAAAGGATTGGGAGAAAGCCAAAATATAAACGACAAAGCACTTAGTTTCATAACCGTTTACGGTAAACTTCCTGAAACTCTTGTATTTCATATTGGAAATGGTTTTAGTAAAAAGGCAACTTCAAAATCTTTTGAATTTAATAGTAACGGAGTGCTTGGGTCTATTTCAGAACCAGTAAGACTTGATAAGGAGTTGGCTCTAAGTGGTGTTTATCCTAATCCGTTTACTAAAGAATTAACCATTTCAGTAAATGCAAGTAAAAGTCAAACAGCCACTATTCAACTTTATACTTTAGCCGGGCAGAGAGTCTTTACAAAACAAATAAAACTTATAAAAGGAGTTAACAATATTCCAATAGCACCCAATGTAGCAAGTGGCACCTATATGTTACGGACAGAATTAGACAACCAAACTCTAACAGGAAAAGTAATTAGAAAATAATTTATTAGTAATACAAAAACTATGAAATACTCTTATTTAGCAATAGTGCTACTTTTTTTTACCATGGGTAAGGCTTTGGCACAAATTCCAGATTGGTCGGTTAGTGAAAATAATTTTCAATACACTATGTCTTATGTATCGTTCTTAAATATTGATGGATTTACCTTGGCAAGCCCTAACGATAAGGTTGCGTGCTTTGTGAATGGTGAGTGTCGTGGGGTTACAGCCTTAACATATATAGAAAGTGAAGATAGTTACTTTGCATACTTAACTGCTTTTGCTAATGAAAATAGTGAAATCATGCAGTTTAAAGTTTATGACTCGGCAAACAATCGTGTAATTGATATTGAAAATACTGATCTTTTTGCAATTAACGAGCATAAAGGTAATCTGTTTCAGGCATTTAGCATAGCAAGCCCTGCTTTGAGTAATAAAGCTGAAATAATTAATTTTAGTTTTCAAGGGGTCAGTACAAATAACCAAATCATAACTGATAATGAAATCACCTTATTTCTAGATAAGGATATAGACAAAGCTTCTCTTATTCCTATTATTGAATTAGATTCTGGAGCCTCAATATTTATTGAAGGTACAGAACAAATTTCAGGATTAAACACTATTGATTGTAACAATCCTGTTATCTATCAAGTAGTGTCTGAAGACCAATCCGTTTTAAAACAATGGACATTGAATGTAATCTCAAGTGTTGGGATCGTTACTTACTATAAAAAAGATGCAGTATGCTACCAAGGCGGCGTAATTAAGGTAACAACTTCAGAAAACGAGGCTGCTATTAGCCTCTTCAAAAATGACCTAGCCTTAGCAGTACAATCTATAAATAATGGTGAAGCCATTTTTAGCAATTTAGAAGTAGGTACCTACAAAGTTGTAATTAGTGGAAACGTCAAAGAAATTAGTATTAACTTAAAAGAATAAGAATGAAAACAAGAGTATATATAGTTGTAACAACATTTTTGATATTATTTTCTAGTTGTTCAAAGGATGACGATAAACTACAAATAGCTTCTATTGAAATTAATTTCGTGTATGTTGATGGCACACCAATTTCAACAGGTACTTGTATCAATCCAAGTTCAAAATATGCTATAAGCGTTCAAGTTATTAGCGAAGGAAATGGTCAAATGAATCCAACTCAAATAGAGTACACACTAAACGGCGTAAAACACAGCACTACATTTAATTCCCCAGGGACTAAAATTCTTCCAGTAGTATTAATTAATGGACCAAATATTGCCCAGTTATCCGATAATGGAGCAACTAAAAGTATAAATTACGTAACACAGGGTGAGTTTAAACTGGTTCGCTGAGCCAAATATAAAACAAAAGCTCTTGGAGTATAATTAAGAGACGTCAGAGATACAATACTCTTGCTTTTTAGACCATTTTATATTTGAAGTGATTTAAACTTAATTTGGACCGAAAGAAAGGGTTGCGGATATTTGTGTTGCGAAACATAAATATCCGCAACCCTTTATGTACAGTGTACTCGACAAAGATATGATAGAAAAAGAAATTGTACCGTTTATTCCCCTTGGAAAAAGAGGATTTGTACCCACCGCGCCATTGACAGAGATCGTGAATGCGATCCTCTACAAGCTCAAGACTGGCGTGCAATGGAACCAATTGCCCGTAAATCCGCTGTTCTCTAAGGGGTGCCTTAGTTAGCAATCGGTCTACCACCACTACCGCAAATGGTGCCTCTGCGGGGCATGGAAGGACTGTTGGACCGGTTTCCTGAAAAGGAACAGGTCAAAAGCTGGACCTTTCGAGCGTAGATCTGGACGGCAGCCATACCCCTGCCATCCGGTGTGGGAAGGGCGTCGATTACCAGGTAAGGAAAAAAAGGAAGACGACCAATGCCCTATATCTGACCGACAGGCAGGGCCTGCCCTTGGCCATGTCGGAACCCGTGGCGGGGAACCATAACGACCTATACGAGATCAAGGTACAGTTTGAGGTGGTCACCGCTACACTTGAACAGGCAGACATACCAGTGGAAGGACTGTTCATCAACGCGGACGCCGGGTTCG
>CALHVP010000209.1 GCA_938038975.1 uncultured Maribacter sp.
TTTATCTTCAAAATCGATAATATTTTCAATTGGAGGTTTACGTGGCTCAAAAGAACCCAATCCACCAGCTATCACCACCACTGGCGCATGATGCTCTGTTCCTTTATTAGTAGTAACCACATACGAACCATCTTCTTGTTTATCCAAGGTTTCTGCTCGCTCTCCAAAGGTAAACCCGGGCTCAAATGGTTTTATTTGCTCCATTAAATTATCAACTAAATCCCCAGCTAAAATCTCTGGAAACGCAGGGATATCATAGATAGGTTTTTTAGGATAGATTTCTGAACATTGTCCCCCTGGTTGAGGCAACGCGTCTATTAAGTGACATTTCAATTTTAATAAGCCCGCTTCAAAGACTGTAAACAATCCTGTTGGTCCGGCTCCTATAATAAGTATATCTGTTTTTATCATGATTTTAATTGTATAAAGTAATAGGGAATTTATAATCTCGTTTGTGAAAAAACATTGCTGTATGCTCTTGCATTAATTTAAGATTTTTTCTAACCAAAATTTAAATCCTCCTCTAGGGACTAAAGTATTTGGTTTTAACGATTGTGTAATTTCATTCATCTTATCTACCTTTTCTTCAAAATCGCCCTTTATAGTTTTTCTGTAATCGTTTAGATTTTGAACCATTTCACTGATATCTTCTGGTATGACTTCCTCAAAAAACTGACGCAAACGTTTTGCAGTAGTAGGCGATTTACCATTAGTAGAAATTGCTATTTTGACGTTACCTTTTGTTACAATGCCGCCCATATAGAAATCACAATATGGCGGGTTATCCGCAACATTAACTAATTTATCTAGCGCTCTACAATCCTCATAAACCTGCACATTCACTTCTGGAACATCTGTAGTAGCAATAACTATATGTTTCCCTTTTAAATAGGTGCTATTGTAAACATCAGATATCATCTCAACCTTATACTTAGCTGCTAGTGCTACCGTTGCCTTTCTAAACATAGGAGAAACCATAGTTACTGTAGCATCTGGACTGGACTTAGTTAAAAACGTTAGTTTTTCTTCCGCAACATTACCTCCTCCAATTACCAGTACGTGGAGGCTGGAGGTTTTTAAAAAAATAGGGTATAAATTATTTCTTTCCATTAAACGAAAATAGCTTCTTGTTGATGTTTTCTTTTTAGAGCTAAAAGTTGTGTTCTATGATGTACAACTTCACCAATAACAATAATTGCCGGATTAGAAAGCTGTTGCTCCTTCACTTTAGCTTCAATAGAAGCAACAGTTCCAATCCCTATTTTCTCTCTTTTTGTAGTACCATCTTGAATAACAGCCACTGGTGTTTTAGCTTTCCCCTCTTCAGTAAACAAAGTAACAATTTCACTTAGCTTAGACATTCCCATTAGAATAACCACCGTCGCGCTAGACTTTGCCGCTAAGGCGATATCCTTTGATAGCTTATGCTCCTTTGTAGTGCCTGTTATTACCCAAAAACTTTCGGAAGACCCTCTTTTTGTTACGGGTATATGTTGATTTGCTGCTACAGATAAAGAAGAGGATATCCCAGGTACAACTGCAACATCGATACCTTTTTTCGCAGCAAATTCCATTTCTTCAGCGCCTCTACCAAAAACAAAAGGGTCTCCCCCTTTTAATCTAACAACATGACCATGAGATTTTGCCCTACTCACTATTAAATCATTTATCTGCTCTTGTTGATAGGCGTAGCACCCTTTTCTTTTACCTACAAAAATTTTTTCAGCATTTGAAGCATACTTTAAAAGATCAACATTTACTAAAGCATCATACAAAACAACAGCTGCTCCTTCCAGCGCTTTTATTGCTTTCAATGTTATTAATTCTATATCTCCAGGGCCAGCGCCTACAACGGTTAAAAGACCAAGCCCCCTAGCTCCCGAAGGGGGAACACTTACTCGAGCGGTATTCCTTGAATGTTGATTTGGTTGCATTATTTCTCTTCAATTATTGATTCCAATTCTAGTTTTCTAAAATTCTCCACCTGATTCAAAAATGATTTTGCATCTGTCAAATAACGTTTTGCAAATTCTTCTGATGGTTCATTTTTATTTAATTGTAGTACCAAAGCACTAAACCCTCCTTCTATGGTAAACCTACCTGTCGTCACAAATTTTTCGTCAAAATCTGCAATGATACTATTGTGGGTGTTTACTTTGGTTTTTTCTGAAGTAAGTAATGCTTTAGCAGAATTCACCATACTAGAATAGGCGTGATAAATACTTGCTGCCCATTTTCCTTCTTTAAATGCTTCTTCTGCATTTTGAATTTTTTCATCGCTTTCAAATAGTAATGTTGCAATTAAATCGATAACAACACCTGCACATTCGCCTACTCCAATTGCTTTTTCATACCGTTCTGAATTTCCCCAATCAATAAAATCTTGTTGCGTAAGGTTTTCTATATCCGTTAGTGGCTTTAGAAAATCATAAAAATACATCTGACCTTTTTCCTGATAATAATCCGCATAGGACAAATCAGTCCCATTCGTATTAAAATCATCTAGAATGAGTCGTAATGCCTCTGGGCCTCGTTTACTAGGTACTTTTACAACCTTATCTGCAAAACGCCCTTCTCCATTTCCTATGTTCCCACCTCCCAATAGGACTTGTAATGCCGGTGCGACCAATTTGTC
>CALHVP010000210.1 GCA_938038975.1 uncultured Maribacter sp.
TTTGGAGAGATTATGTTGCGGTTGGCACCTCCAGGATTTTTAAGGTTTTCACAAACCAATAGTTTTGATGCTGTTTATGGTGGTGGTGAATCTAACGTAGCAGTATCACTTGCAAATTATAATGTGCCAGTTGATTTTGTAACGCGTTTGCCAAAAAATGATATTGGGGAATGTGCTTTAATGGAGATGCGTAAAAGAGGTGTGAATACCCAAAATATTATTTTTGGTGGAGATCGCTTGGGTATATATTTCTTAGAAACTGGAGCGGTAAGCAGAGGAAGTAAGGTGGTTTATGATCGTGCACATTCTGCAATTTCAGAAATTAAACCTGGTATGATTGACTGGGATGCGGTATTTGAAGATGCCGGTTGGTTTCATTGGACAGGTATTACACCAGCTATCTCTCAAAGTGCAGCAGACGTTTGTTTAGAAGCGGTTAAGGTTGCAGATAAAAAAGGAATCACTATTTCTACAGATTTAAACTATAGAGCCAAATTATGGACATACGGTGGCGATCGTGAAAGGATAATGACAGAGCTAACATCTTATTGTGACGTTATCCTTGGTAATGAAGAAGATGCAGAAAAACATTTTGGCATTCATCCAGAAGGTTTGGATGTGCATAAAGATGGTCATGATGTTAAAGCAGCTGCTTTTTTGTCTGTATGCCAGCAGATGATGGTGAAATTTCCGAAAGCAAAGAAGGTAATTACCACTTTAAGAGGTTCAATTTCTGCTTCACATAATACTTGGGCAGGAGTGCTTTGGGATGGTTCAAAGATGTTTGAAACACGGCAGTATCAAATTACAGATATTGTTGATCGTGTAGGTGGAGGTGATTCTTTTATGGGAGGTCTTATATATGGTCTATTAACCTATCCAAACGATGATCAAAACGCGCTTGATTTTGCAGTAGCTGCATCTTGTTTGAAACATACAATTAAAGGGGATGCCAATTTGGTAACCGTGGATGAAGTAAATAAATTAATGGGAGGAGATACTTCCGGTAGAGTAGCAAGATAAATATGGCTCAATATTCAAGAATTGAAGTTGCTTCTGTGATGAAGCAAAGCGGAATGGTTCCTTTGTTTTATCATCCAGATATAGCACTAGGAAAAGAAGTGTTGAAAGCATGCTATGATGGTGGAGCAAGGCTAATGGAGTTTACCGCGCGAGGTGATTTTGCTTTTGAGGTCTTTTCAGAGCTCAACAAATACGCAATTAAAGAGCTTCCAGGTATGATTATGGGTGTAGGCTCTATAACTGATGCTGCTGCTGCTTCTCTTTTTATGCAGATGGGTGCTAATTTTATTGTTACTCCTTCGTTAAGAGAGGATATTGCTATCGTATGTAATAGGCGAAAAGTACTATGGTCTCCCGGTTGCGGCTCATTGACAGAAATAAACAAAGCAGAGGAATTAGGTTGTGAAATTGTAAAGCTATTTCCTGGAGATATTTATGGACCTGGATTTGTAAAAGGCATTAAAGGACCACAGCCATGGACCAGTGTTATGCCAACGGGAGGTGTGAGTACAGATGAGGCTAATCTTAAAGCTTGGTTTGATTCGGGTGTTACTTGCGTAGGAATGGGCTCTAAATTAATTAGTAAGGACATTTTAAAAAATAAAGATTTCTCAGGTTTAGAAAGTTTAGTTCGAGAAACGCTTGAGAAAATCAAAAATTTAAGAGGGTAAAATATGCAAGCACCAAAAGCAAATACTTCAATCTTAAAGAAAATATTTGCTGCGGTGCTTGCATTTGGACCTGGAATTTTTGCCATAGGTTACACCATAGGTACTGGTAGTGTAACCTCTATGATTGTAGCTGGTAGTACATATGGTATGAAACTACTTTGGGTTTTGTTACTCAGTTGTATTTTTTCAGGGCTACTCATGTATGCTTATGGTAATTATGCGCTGGTATCTGGCGAAACTGCTTTATACAGTTTTAGAAAATATATAAAGGGAGGAAAATTTCTTGCCATCCTAATTATAATAGGTATATCCTTTGGTCAATGGAACTCTTTAATGGGTATCCTAGGAATTTCCTCTAATATTATTTATGAAATTTTTCTCATCTACTTCCCAGAATTAGAAGGTTTACGTTACGAAACAGTTTTAATTGTTGCTATTGTGGTGATTACCATTATGTATGCACTTCTTCTGGTTGGAAAGTATACTTTTTTTGAAAAAATATTAGTGATATTCGTTACCATTATGGGACTATCTTTCATAGTATCCATGTTCATGGTCTATCCATTGCCTATTGAGGTTGTTCAAGGTTTAGTCCCGTCTATTCCAAAAGTTGAAGGAGGTCAAATGATGGTTGCTGCTTTTGTAGGCACCACAATGGCCGCTGCTACTTTTTTATCCAGACCTCTTTTTGTAAAAGGAAAGGGCTGGACGATTAAAAACCGGAAACAACAAAAGAAAGATGCTATTATTGCCGCCTGTCTGGTATTCATAATTAGTGCATCTGTGATGGCTGTAGCTAGCGGGGCATTGTATCACCAGGGACAACCTGTAACCAAGGTTCTAGATATGGTGAACACCTTGGAACCAGTAGCAGGTAAATTTGCATTAACACTTTTCTTTTTTGGAACGCTTAGCGCAGGCTTGTCCTCTATTTTTCCGTGCTTATTAATTGCTCCAATTCTTGTTGCAGATTATCAATCAGGAGTATTAGATACAAGTTCAAAGCAGTTTCGGGTAATCACATTTTTTGCTTGTATTTTCGCTTTGATAGTTCCCATTTTTGGAGCTAATCCAATTCAGATGCAAATCGTATCTCAGGTTTTTAATGTATTTGTGCTTCCTGTTGTTATAATTGGTATACTTCTTTTAATTAATAATAAAATAATAATGAAAGAATATAAAACTAGTACTTGGCTTAATATTGGTTTATTAATAGCGCTTCTTTTTTCCTGTGTAATTTCTTATAACGGTGTAGTGGCACTTATAGCTTATTTTTAAGGAACATGTTATAGGTGGCGATGTTCTTTATAAATAACATTATGTGTGCTTTATTCTTGTAGTAAGTCATAAACAGAAATATTATATTTTGTTTTTATATCATTTTGCGCTTTTTATAACTCTGCTCATAGTGAAGTGTGATTTATTTAGATATTCTTTTCATAAAATGATTTTTTTGTTGATAAAAAATGCTCAGTGGACTTGTGTATAAGTAGATGAAGCTACTATTTTTACGGCCTTTAACAAGCTATGAGAAAACTAGAAATTGGGGATAAGGTATATAACGCAAAGCAGAATGGATTTGCAGATTTTATACGGTATTCCTTTTCGGAAGTAACAGAACTTACGAAGACTTTGGCAGTACTCAAAAATGGCATAAAGCTATTTAACGAACCTCGGATCTCTTATATTACGGAGGATGTTGGCTATTCTGTTTCTAGGCATAATGGGCTGCATTGGCATCTCGTCTCTTTGGAAGCTATTAGAAAGGCACAGATTGAAAACGAAAAAATTGCGGCTAGTGATTGGTTTGATGATAAGAAATTCAGCTTGGAAGAAAAAAAGTTTATTTACAAACAATTTAAGAAGCTGGAAACTAGTGTGCTTTAAGCTTTAATCATAACATGTTTTGGATTGCTAAATTTAAATACTGCCATATTTATGGTAGCTTAGGATAGGCAACGGATTTGTATCCAAGACAATTAAAACCCTAACAGAATTTTTAGTTTTGAATTAAAGAGGTATTTCTCTATTCAAAACTTTCGTGATGAAAAATATACTTAAGGAGATGACCAAACAAACTACTCCAGCCATAGTATCTTGATTGTCAACACGGTTTTTTAGCTTAATATAAATGGCTTTCATAAACATAAGGTTTCTACAAAGTTCTCTCTTAATTTTAGTTTGATTGGTAGAAAATCGCCCAACGAATGCTTTTGAGGATGAATAGTACCTCTGGTTTATATCGTCCAGAGTAATTTACCGAACGTCGAGTTTATTTTTTTAATAAAGCCTAAGTTTTTCTTTCTAAGTATCTAAATGAGGTGTTCTAAATCATATGCCTTCTTGAAAATCTGATTTCAAACCTTATTTTTGCAAGATGGAAGAATGGTATTATTATCCTTTACTTGTTCTGGTAGGCTTTGCTGTGGGCTTTATAAATACTATTGCAGGTGGTGGCTCCTTACTAGCTCTTCCTTTCTTAATTTTCATTGGACTACCCTCTAATATTGCAAACGGAACTAATAGGGTAGCCATTGTAGTGCAGACCGCGATGGCTACTGCCGGTTTTAAAAGTAAAGGAGTTTCTACTTTTCCCTTTAATATCTACTTAGGTATTTCTGCATTTTTAGGTTCTATTATAGGAGCTTACATAGCGGTGGATATTACTGGTGATTTATTTAATCGCATACTAGCTATAGTTATGATAGCAGTGGTGTTCATAATTATTTTTAGTCCTAAAATGAGCGTACTTTATTTAGAGGAACGTTTGACTGGAAAATATCTATGGCTTGGTGTTATTGTATTTTTCTTTTTTGGTATTTATGGTGGCTTTATAAATGCTGGGCTTGGGTTTCTAATGATGCTGTTTTTACATTACGTAAATAGAATGTCTTTAGTAAGGTCTAACGCAACTAAGGTTGTAGTAGTCTTTATTTATATGTTATCTGCTTTAGCAGTTTTTGCATTAAATGACAAAGTAAATTGGAGGATAGGTCTCATTTTAGCAATAGGAAATGGGAGTGGGGCTTGGTTGGCTAGTAGGGTCTCAGTAAAAAAAGGGGATGGGTTCATTAAAATATTCTTAGTAGTTATGGTGGTGATAATGGCCATTAAGCTTTGGTTTTTTAATTGAAAACATTTGTAAAATTTGAGAATGAGTATTTACAAAATAAGTTAGTAAATAGTCAATAGATCACTACTTTAATTCTAGTTGAGAATTAGTTTTTAAGATTCATATATTACTATTTAAAAAGTGGTAAGATTTAATAGTGTATTGTAACTTTGACAAGTGATGTGTGGAAAAGTCACATGTGTATAAAATTTAGAAGGTATGCCAGGATTTGAATTGTTTGGGGAAGCAGAAAAAGCGCAGGTACAAGATGTATTGGATTCTGGAGTATTGATGCGCTATGGTTTTGATGGAATGCGGAAAGGGCATTGGAAAGCACAAGAATTAGAACAGGCTTTCTCTAAGCGTATGCAAACAAAATATACGCAAGTCTTGAGCAGTGGTACCGCAGCGCTCACTGTAGCCTTGCAAAGTGCAGGAGTTGGTGCTGGTGACGAGGTTATTATGCCTACATTCACTTTTGTAGCTAGTTTTGAATCAATAATAGCTATTGGTGCAGTTCCTATTTTAGTAGACATAGATGATACCTTGACTCTTGCTCCTGAAGCTGTTGAAAAAGCGATTACAAAAAAGACGAAAGTAGTTATGCCAGTTCATATGTGCGGTTCTATGGCAGATTTGGCTGCGTTGAAAGCCATTTGCTTAAAACATAAGCTTTTGTTGTTAGAAGATGCCTGCCAAGCTATTGGAGGTACTTACGAGGGTAAACCACTTGGGAGTTACGGCGATTTAGGTTGTTTTTCATTTGATTATGTAAAAACGATTACTTGTGGAGAAGGGGGAGCATTGATTACTAATAATGAAACCTATTACAAAAATGCAGATCATTATTCGGATCACGGTCATGATCA
>CALHVP010000211.1 GCA_938038975.1 uncultured Maribacter sp.
TAGTTGTGCATTGGTTTCCATAGAGACAAAGAAACAAAAAAACAAATTTCTTGGCTGATGTGGTTCAAGTCCATAACCATCTACTCAAAAAATGCTCTGATGGACATATGGGGAATATTGTAATACACATTAAGATGTAAGTATTTCTTTAATATCTTAAATATTTTAATTACATACCTATGGCTATTGAAAAATTGTTATTTGTCCCTGAAATAGTTTCTTTGAAAAAATGTTGGTAGCCAATTTTCAAATTGAACTTACTACTATCTGAAATATTAAAAGCAAAATATGCTTGAAAGGAGGTTACATAATCCTTATCGGTATTAAATAGCTTCTGTATGACATCTTCATCTCCTATTGCACCTTGAAACAATGCAGAAACCAACCAGTTTCCTTTTTCATAGTTTCCTTCTTGGTTATATATGCCAGCTTCCCCATTTCCTGTAAGGGTAAGCCCAATACCGGCCGAACCGACAACTTCTAAACTATAATCATCAGCATTCGTGTTTTGAACATTAATCCCACGTGTATCTGCATAAAAGCCAAAAAGCAATTGTTCTTTATAGGTTTTATTATTGCTAATCTTCCATGACGGCATAATTCTTAAAGTAACCGGTGCTGCTTCATAATCTAAGACATCTAAGGCGCTAGAACCACTTATGGAGTCGTAGCTTGTGGACAACTTAGAAATAATCATTACTGGAATATTGTACTTATAATTTTTGGGTTTACTATCAACAGGAGTAAGGATATTAATTTTATAGAATAGAACTTGCGCATTAATTGAGGTTCTATTTTCTGATTTACTAAGTATGTTAAGTGCTAAAGAGCTGTTTTTAAAGAACCCAACTTTATTCGTTGATTCTGTGACATCATCACTCTCATCATCTAATAGCGAATGATATGTCATTTGACCATCGTACTTTTCCCCTGCTATTTTAGGTGTAAAATTAGTCTTGGCGGCTTGCAAATGTTCAACAACATTGTACATAACATACCCTTTATCCAGTTTTTCTAGTAAAACAGGTTCTTTAACTAAAGTTGTAAAGGGCGCTTGTGCAAAAGTTATTTGAAATGTATAGAGGATTAGAATTGTGATAAAATAAAGGTGCGTGTTTTTAGCCATGAGTGTTTTATTTTGATTGCTAAATTTCGAATTTGGTTTGATTAGGTTCAATACCCATTCATAGGTATATTTCAAATCAAATGAAGCAGTAAAATATAGGCAGTCAATTCTTTGAGGTATTCAAACCCCTTATTTCATGGGAAACCATCCTATGGAAATCCGTAAACAAAGTAAAATTGTGAATACACTTTCCCTTTTTTAGAAGATACTTTGTAGAAAAAACTTAAAAAAAGTAAAGGGTACTTCCTTTTTCTCGCGTGTAAAAGCTACTTTGCGATACGCATCAACATTCGTTCTTATACGAAATGGATCTCGCCTTTAATGTGGGCAGCTATAGGTTCTAGTCTGGTTTCCTTCAGATACGAGTCTTTCAATTATTTTCTTAGTTTGTTACAAAAGAAGGTGAAACAGTCATTCGAACGGAGCTGTTTCAATAATACAATCTAAAGTCCAATAATTTACAGACATTATAATGTCTTTGATGCAGCTCTTCTACAACAGCGAACATATCATCATCATCTTTAAATAAGTTGAAGAATGCTTTATCGAGGTTTGAACTACTTACTCCGTTAGATTCATAGCCATAGCCGGAAATGGCTTTTGCGCCCGTGATATCTAGAAAATACTGTGCCTCCTCCTCGTCTAAATCTAGGACTTTTGCATTCGAAAAATGTAAAATTTTTCTTTGTAACCTTCCCTCAAAAATTTCTGCAATTTCTTGTAAACTATAATAGTAGTCATTTAGACAGATACTGTTTGCTTTACCGGTCATGATCAAGTAAATGATTTCATAGTCTTTAAAATTATGATCATCTAAAACCAAGGCATTTAGGCTATCTTCCAATCCTTCAATGGTATCGCAGGTTTTATAAATACTTGTGATACCATATTTCATGGCCAACTGTTCTAAACCTTCTTGCGTTTGGGTAAGTCCCGGTGTTTCTATATTTTGAACCGCTTCTAAGCAATAAATGAAATAATCTTCATTACTACCTTGTTCTTGAGGCAGTTGGTGTCTTTTTTCTAACAAGATTTTTAAATTATCTAAGGTAAATAAAGTGCAAAATTAATCTAACTCTTTTACTCTGTTCCGCATTTTTATATTAAATACCATTGTACTCCTCCTCTTACACTCAAAAGGAGTTACAGAGGAGGAGGCTCTTCTTACGCTCAAAAGGAGTTACAGAGGAGGAAGCGCTTCTTACGCTCAAAAGGAGCTACGACTCAGTTACCAACGTTTGGCTAGCGCAAGCTTGAATAAACTGGTGTTCCAACCATACTCACAAGACAACCCACTCAATAAACGAAAGATTCTCGATCTTTCGTTTTGATGCCGTACCAAAACAGATTATTCTTTCTATTTTAGTTCACCGATAAATACCGTGCTTATGAGACGTAGGATTGCCTTTATTTTAATAGTGTTACCGTTGTTGATGATCGCCCAAGAGGCAAATCAATATTTTTCTTCTATGAAATATAGAAATATTGGTCCGTTTAGAGGGGGACGCTCTGTAAGTGCTACGGGAATAGTCAATAATCCGCTCACCTATTATATGGGTACTACGGGCGGTGGCCTTTGGAAAACCGAAGATGCCGGCCAACATTGGAACAACATAAGCGATGGTTTTTTTAAAACAGGTTCCGTGGGTGCCGTGGCAGCATCCGAAAGCAATCCCAATATTATCTATGTAGGCATGGGAGAACATGCGATTCGCGGGGTGATGACCTCTTATGGTGACGGTGTTTACAAATCTACCGATGCGGGAAAAACATGGAAACATGTCGGTTTGACCAAGACGGAACAAATCGCAAGAATTGTCATTCATCCTACCAATCCGGACATTGTATATGTCGCTGCACAGGGCAAATATGCAACACCCACCTCGGAAAGAGGTGTTTACAAATCTGTTGATGGTGGAAAATCATGGAAAAAAACACTGTTTGTCAATGATTTTTCCGGGGCGGCGGAATTGTCCATTGACATGAATAATCCAACCATTTTGTATGCCGCCTTATGGCACTACCAAAGAACTCCATGGAAAATGATCAGTGGTGGTGAGGGCAGTGGCGTATACAAATCGGATGATGCCGGAGAAACATGGAAAAAACTTGACGAAGGGTTGCCAAAAGCACTGGGAAAAATAGGGGTTTCCGTTTGTAGAAGTAATAGCAATAAGGTCTATGCGCTCATAGAAAGTGATACCCAAAAAGATGAAAGTGGCTTGTATGTTTCCAACAATGCAGGGAAGAGTTGGATGCATGTAAGTGGCGATAATAGATTAACACAACGCGCTTGGTACTATACAGAGGTTTTTGCCGATCCCAAAGATGATGACACGGTTTATGTATTGAGTGCCCCTGCCCTACGTTCTACGGACGGTGGTAAAAATTGGGAAAGAATTACGGGAACGCATGGCGATTACCATGACTTGTGGATCAACCCGAATGACACCAAAAATATGGTTATTGCCAATGATGGCGGAGCCGCAATTTCCTTTAATTTCGGAAAAACATGGTCTTCGCAAAGTACCATGCCCACTGCACAGTTTTATAGAATAAATGTGGATAATTTGGTTCCATATAACATCTATGGAGGCCAACAAGACTATTCTTCCGTAAAGATTGCCAGTATGAATATGACCGGATATGCGATTACGGAACGCAATTGGACAAGAGCCGCCGGGGGAGAGAGTGCCTTTGTAGCATTTGATAAAAACAACCCCAGCATTACAGTTGGAGGTAGTTATCTAGGCACTATTGAAGCACTGGATATGAAAAATATGGTCGGCACGAAGATCATGGCCGCTCCCATTCAGTATTTAGGAAAAGCAGCTCGGGATATGAAATACCTATTCAATTGGAACGCTCCTATTATTTGGTCGCAACACGAACCTGCTACCATTTTTCATGCGGCGCAATTGGTGTTGAAATCAACCGATCTCGGCAAAAGCTGGACCCACTTTTCTCCAAATTTAACGAGAGACATAGATGCCAAAAAAGGCAAAGGTGGCGGGCCGTACACGAATGAAGCGGTAGGTGCGGAAAACTATGGTACGATTAGTTATTTAGTGGAGTCTCCGCATGAAAAAGGCGTGTTTTATGCCGGAAGCGACGATGGTTTCGTGCATATTACGAAGGATAATGGAGGGAACTGGGAGAATATAACGCCCAAAAATTTAGGAGAGACCATTGTGAATGCCATTGAAGTATCTCCCCATAACCCCGCAGTCGTATACATCGCTACGACAAAATACAAGTTTGGCAACCACACCCCTGCCCTATTTAAAAGTACCGATTATGGGAAGTCGTGGAAAACAATGAACAAT
>CALHVP010000212.1 GCA_938038975.1 uncultured Maribacter sp.
AAAGATAACCACTGAAAGTATAAATCTATTAGCACCTAAAATCTTGCAAGTAACCATTCTTGAGCACGGTCAAAAACCTCAACATAATAGCATTAGGGTATCGTAATTACTTTTTTGCTAACAGAAGCTCAGACGTGAAATCAGGTCACAATTGGTTATAGGTATTTAGAATTACCCTCTTACCGGCCAGTAGAGTCTTAATATACAAAATACCTACATACCATTTTTAGAACATCAAATTAGAATATATCATACTTTTCAAATCTTTGGGAAGTACATCGCGGATATCTTCCATTTCCCCCAAGGAGATGTATTTTCTTAAATAAATAAAGGTAATATCGATGTACTTCTCGACCAGATCATCTTCATATCCAAAATCGTTTACAGCAGCAGGTCCATCAAATTGGCGTACTAGTTCAACGAATTCCTTCATATGCTTAATTTTTGGTTTTTGCTTTTTAACCGCCCAACCGTTTACGTAAACTCCTTTTAAGAACATTGGTAGTTGTGCCATTAATTGTAGTGATTCTTCTACAGGAATGATTTCACGCAAGGCGTGCATTATCGAGACGAATATTCTTCCAGCCTTTTCAGGTTCCTTTTTCATATCCATAAATTTAGAATAATCCTTTAAAAACAATTTTCCTTCCGCTGCGTATTGATTAAAATTAAGTGCCATAATATAAAATTTTAAGTGAAGTTTAAAATTGATGGTTTTATACAAGTGGTGCAATGATGGTGGTCATTTTGAGCAGTTTTTCACCAAACTATATTTGTATAACTACAAAAGCACTTAAAATGAAAAAAAACTATTCTACCCACCGATTTCTCTGAAAACGCCGAAAATACAATCGACTATGCCTTATTTCTTTGTAAAAGGAAGAATGCACTTTCTACCCCTACTCCATGCCTATTACAATGCTCCATCGACTCCTAAAACTATAATGATGACTCAGGAAGTACTAAAACAACTCATAAAAAAATTACAAGCCATAAATAATACGAACAGCTGATTTGAAATATCACCATTCAGACTGACGTACCCCTATAGATTCTTCCTGAAATTGAATAGGTAATCTAGACAACCATTGATGCAAGTCTTGCTTGAAAATTAGACTCTTGTTTTGAGCTTAGCTTAACCTCGCACATAGGATACCCTATACGTTTCAGTTCTTGTTTTACGTGTTGGAGCGAAATCAGATTCGCAAAAAGGAACAGCATCGTACTATTTTCGATGTCTATATTTATGATGCGAATATCCAATATCCGATTCAGGTTACGGATAATGGTATTTTTACAAGATTCAGATTCTAGATTTTTTAGTTTTGCCATGGCTTTCATAGAAGTAAGATTTTAAGGTTTTCGTACTAAAATAAAGCGTAACCTAGCCCTTAAGAATGACCTAGATCATTTAGGAGTATTTTAACCTTTAATTGATGCGTACACCAACATTTATTGATACAGTAAAAAATCAGGACAAAAAATGGGAAGTATAAAGAATATGAAAAGCATAAAAAGAATGGCCCACAAGGCACCCATTAATAAAGGATAGGCCAATAGCCCGCCCTTTGCTTCTGGTCTTAGCGAATGAGCAATTAAGCCATGAATTCCAATACTACAAAGCATAAAAATAAGTCCTGACAACAGAATTAAAAAGACTTTTGAATGTGTATCGCGAATAGTATAAAGATAGTACCAAAGACCAAAGGCGACAACAATAATAACACTGTAGATTCTTCTTGCCATTTCTATTTGTTTTTAAGGTTAACACGAACAATTTTTAAAGTTGAATTGAATCAGCATCCACAACAAATACAAAGAAATGCGATATCATAAATTTATGAACATCTAGGATTCAAAATACTTCTGTTCAGCTTTTTAACAAATGCTAAAGAACCGCATTAAAATAAAATAGCTGATGGTTGCCCTCATGGAAACTCATCAAGGGAACCCTACCATAAGATTCCATTTTTTTCACAAGATTGCGATGAAACCACTTTTTGAAGATGCTTCTCTGTTCCCTTTCTAACATAACCACCATATCTGCATTGACATCCCCAAGATAAACTCGAAGCGATTCAAAAATATCTTCAGAAAAAAGAAGCTTGAATTCCATCTTATCATAGGATACTTTGTCTGAAAGCATCTCCTTAAACCATTCCAACAGCGTTTCGCCAGCATATTCATCTTCGGTAACAATATGTACCACTTTTATCTGGGAATCAAAGGCCTTGGCCAGTTCTGTCAATTTACGAATAGCATAAATATCCTCTTCCTCGAAAGCCGTCGCATAGACAATGGTCTTAAGTGATATATGGCTGGCATCCGAAGGAACCGCCAAGATAGGGCAAGGTGCTTTTTTAATGAGATTTTTCGTAGTACTGCCCATCATTATTTCCCTAATTACACTTTCGCCCTTGATGCCTACCACCACCATTTGGGCATGCCATTCTTCAGCCGTAGAAAGAATACCTTTCAAGACCGATTTGTTTTCTACGGGCTGAAGCTGAATGTTAGGTGCCTTCCATATGGCTCCCAAATGTTCTTGACAGAAACCCTCCAACTTAATCCGATTTGTTTTAAAGGCGTCTTTCTCCAAATCAGGAAAAGGTTCTGAAAGAGCGGTAGCACCTAAAATAGTAGGGTAATCGAACACATGGCAAACTACCAACCTATAACCTAATTGTTCGGCCAGACTTCGGGCATACTTTAAAGCGGCTACTGAATTTTTTGAAAAATCGGTGGCATACAGAATTGTTTTCATTTTCCTAATTTTTTGATCACTATAGAATAGATTATCAACGTAACGTAAAATCCAGCACATTCAAATTGGCCTCGTTAAAACTCAACAATGGTAATTCTCCATAGCTCTGCATTTTCCTGACCAAATCACGATGGAATATTTTTTTTAGGAAACCCTGTTTTTCCCTTTCAAGCATAACGACCATATCCGCATTGACCTCTACTAAATAGTCGCGGAGAGATTCAAAAATATCCTCGGAAAACAATAGCTTAAATTCCAGAGATTGATAGTTAACCTTCTCTGCTAAAGCATTTTTAAACCATTCCATTTGTATCTCTCCCGCATATTCTTTCTTAGTAGAAATATGTACCACTCTGATCTTCGATTTAAAATGCTGGGCAAGCTCCACCGTTTTTTGAATGGCATACACATCTTCCTGCTCAAAATCAGTGGCATAAACAATTGTTTTGGGAGCGGCATAGCTAGCCTCCGAAGGGATAGCCAGTACAGGGCAAGCCGCTTTTTTAATCAGGCGCTTGGTAGTAGTGCCCAATATTGTGTCCTGAAAAGCACTTTCGCCTTTGGCACCCACTACAATCAGTTCTGCGTGCCAGTCTGCGGCTATCGCCAAAACACCATCTAGAATTGCCAAATCTTCTACTGGAGCGATCTGAATTTTCTTGGTCTTCCATTCCTGCCCTAAATGTGCTTTACAGAAATCCTCTAATTTGGTACGATGTGTTTTAAGAGCTTGTTTTCTCATTTCGGGCAAGTGCTCGATAATCATACCTTGGGTAACGATAGGATAGGAAAATACGTGTGTGACCACCAAACGTGCAGCTACCATAATACTTAATTTTTGAGCATATTTTAATGCAGCAATAGAGTTTTTAGAATAATCGGTGGCATATAGAATTGTTTTCATTCTCATTTATTTAAAAAGTAAATTTAACAACCATTACTAAGCTGCTACATGACCTAGGTCATATAACAAAAACGTGGAACATTATAGTTTTGTTACACAAAATGAGTATGTAGACGTAACACCTAAAAAATAGAATTATGAAGAAGTATATCCTCGCCATGACATTTGCTTGCGCATTGTTAAGCCTCAAAGCACAAACAGAACCGGTAGAGGAAGAAATAAACGTTGGTGCTGTTTTACAAATCGGTAAATCGGTTACCTATGGGTATTCCCATATTAATTTTCCCAGACCAAATTTTATAATCAAAAGGGGAGGTATTCTCAACTATAAAGACCTCTGGGGCGAAAAAGTAGTAGTAACCGAGGTATATCAAAATAAAAAAATGAAACCGAGGTTACCCTTGAACGAAAGAACGGAAAAAAGTTTTTTAGAAATTATAAGAGTGTTAAGGCCAAACTAGTAGAAGCACTAGCTAGCGGTGAACTTATGGTCCAATGAACTGAATAAAAATTATGTATTGAACAAAAAGAAACCAATGAATAAACTAGTGGTACCGTTACCTAAAACTAGTTAGCGGACATAGGTTTATTGCTACATGTTTATTTTCATGTTTTACTCTCTATTTTCAGGAACGATCGTTTAGCTCTAACACCGGTAAATCCGAATAGTAACCCAATTCTTTGACTAAAGGCTTTAATACCATCGTGTACTTTTACGTCTTTAAAGAAATGAAAACTATAGTTTATCTGACCCAAAATGGTTTCCAGTAGTTCTTTGGACTTACTATATTAGACTGGACATAAGGTTGAGGGAATTGTTGTTACATAATTTAACTTTGAATTATGTCAAGACGAAAAAAGAATTACAGCGTAGAATTTAAGAAAAAGGAAGTAGAATTAAGCTTTGCAAGAGGTAGTGTAACTCAGATATGTGAGGAATTGGACATTCCTACTTCTGTATTGAGTCGTTGGCGAAGAGAATCTAATGAATATGGTGAAAATAGTTTTCCAGGTCGAGGAAAGCCAAAACTAACGGATCAGCAACGGGAGATAGCTCAATTGAAACTAGAATTAAAAGATATGAAACTAGAGCGTGATATCTTAAAAAAGGCAATCAGCATCTTCTCCGCGAACGACAGGAAAAATTTAGGTTCATGAAGCATCATAAATTTAAATTTCCAGTTGGGAATATGTGTGAAATATTAGGAGTAAGCAAAAGTGGTTATTATAATTGGTTAAAATCAGGCCCATCCAAACTATGGTTAGAAAACGAGGCTATATCTATTGAAATACACACTATTTTTAAGGAGAGCTTTGAAAATTATGGAGCTCCAAGAATTAAAGTGGAGTTATTTTTTACTTCTCCCAATGCACCTAAAAAAAGAGTTGTTCAATACTACCCCTCCCCGAACCAACGGCTCGGCTTTGTTCTTACAAGTTTGAATTTATTAATAGCATGTGCCCTTATATGTGCAATCATCTCTTCCACGGAATCGGTTACGAAAAGCAATTTCATGTCTTCCTTATCGATACTTTCATTTTGTGCCATAATTTGAATGTGCTGGCAGAGTTCCTTGTGGTATTCAGAACCAAAAATGACAACAGGAAAGTCCCTAATCATCTTGGTCTGTATAAGCGTTATAGATTCAAATAATTCATCCAATGTACCCATACCACCTGGCATGACCACAAAAGCATACGAATATTTAATCAACAAGAACTTACGTACAAAAAAATAGCGTATATCTATCCATGTATGCAAATACGGATTTCGTTTCTGTTCGAATGGCAGAATGATGTTACAGCCTACCGAAGGTCCTCCGGCCTCGTAGGCACCCTTGTTAGCTGCTTCCATAATACCAGGACCACCACCTGTCATTACTGTAAATCCCAATATTGATAAGGCAGCACCTACTTTTTCCGCTTGTTGGTAATAGAGATGGTCAGGTTCAAATCGAGCCGAACCAAAAACGGTAACGCAAGGGCCTAGAAAATGCATCTTTCTGAACGCCTTAATAAAACTAAACATAACCCTGAACGTAAAAAATAGTTCGTTCAGACGCGATAGCGGTCCACTAAGGAATGGAGATTCTTCTGGACTTAATTGCTGCTCGTTCATTTTGGTTAATCCTTAAGAATCCAACCCAAACGCATAGTATTGTTTTCCAGGTATGTCTTCATATACCCCTTCTAACATTACACCTCCTTTTTTATTTTCCAAAACGGAAACCAATGCTTTTACATTGGTAATCTTTTTGCCATCTACATGTGTAATAATATAACCAGGACGCATTTGTGTTTTTTGTCGCAACACCCCAGGGTACAAATTAACCACTCGCACACCGCCGTCCAAATTCAATTTTTTTGTGGTTTCCTTATCCAATGTTTCAAAGTCGGCACCCAAATAATTGAGCATTTCTACATTCTCCTTTTTTGTGATATCGGTAGTTCCTTTTACATTTTCCAAGGTTACTTTCAACTCCCGCTCTTTTCCTTTCCTATTTACTATAACGGATATCTTGTCACCCGGTCTATGCTGGGCTATAATCTCCTGTAGTCTTGGCGATGTGGCAACGCTTATTCCTTCAACTTTTAAAATGATATCCCCAGGCTCCATTCCTGCCTTTTCAGCAGCACTATCTTCGTTAACGGTTTCAACCCAAACACCTTCTATAAAATCTACTTTCTTTTCCTTGGCCAAATTTCCGTTCATAGTTGTTATGATAACACCTAACATACCCCGCTGTACGCTTCCATACTTTAACAAATCGCTTACAACTTTGGTTACGATATTACTTGGTATTGCGAAACCATATCCTGTGTAGCTACCCGTTCGGGTGGCAATGGCAGAGTTAATACCCACAATTTTTCCGTTAAGGTCTACTAAGGCTCCACCGCTATTACCGGGATTAATGGCTGCATCGGTCTGGATAAAGCTCTCTATGGCGAATTTATCAGGATTAATATTAATATTTCGTGCTTTGGCGCTTATGATACCCGCGGTAACGGTAGAATAGAGACTATACGGATTACCTACCGCCAATACCCACTCTCCAATTTCAACATCATCAGAATTAACAAAGGACAAGGCTTTTAAATTATCAGCTTTAATCTGTACCAGTGCCAAATCCGTTGCTGGATCCGCACCTATCACTATGGCTTTATATGTTTCATTGTTGTGCAGTGTAACCTCCAGTTCGGTGGCATTATCGATAACATGATTATTGGTTACAATGTGACCTTTCTCATCGATAATCACACCGGAACCAGAACCATACATAGGTTGCTGCGGCATATTATCGGGCATTTGAAAACGGTCCCCGAAAAAATCCCTGAAAAAATCGGGTAATTGTTGAGGCTGTATTCCGATGTCTTCCCTCTTCGCGGTTTGTGTAGATCGTATATGCACTACTGCATCCAAAACTTTTTTGGCGGTTTCGGTAAAATCAACAGGCCCGCCCTTAAACTCTTCCTTTTTATGTTCTGCGGATTCATTAGCATCACTATTTCCCGTATAAAATTGAAGTTGTTCATTTTCATTGTCTGCCCCAAAATCTTTTACTTCTTTACAGGAAAGTATAAAAACCGATAATACGAGTATTAAAGATATACCTAAACTTAGCTTAGTTTTTCTCATTACTTTTATATTTATATGTGGTATCAATTCAACCATTTCTTCTCTTTGTTGTTCTATTACTCCTTCCCCTATTTGCATTTTTTTGTTCGTGGTACTTTCGTATATTATCGCCCCTATACCCCTTTACACGCTCATATCTTGAACGCCTCAAATCTAGACTTCGATAGCGAGGCGGCAAGACTTTACGGCGAATCCAAACCCCGCCGTCCAAATAAAGATAGCTACGTGCCGAAAGGTCATAATAAAAACGGTATTCTGGGAAATACACATAGCGCACGACTTCCAGCCGATTGGGATAGAACCATGGAGGTGGCGGCTCATTAACAGCAGTAGTCAAGACCATGGGGCCGCAACTTGCCAATAATAATAGGAATATGGTAATTAGAAATAGTACGGCTGATCTTAAAAGTTCTTTACTGTTGATATACATTGCTTTATTAATTTTATAACAAAATAAAGAGACAGTATTGACTTAAGAAATGATCTATATCATTCTAGGCATTAAGTAATAATAAATTCTTAGGATAGATAGTGATACATAAGACAAAATATCATTTAGCAGGCGGCTTTTCATAGTAGGTTCACTTCCTTTATCGTTTTTCGTAACGCCCAGTTTTTTTGGTCAGTTTAATCCTGTATAAGACGCCCTTCATTGCCTCAACATATTTTCCATGTGTATCAATCATCGCATGGCTCACGGTCATTTCCCCAGTTAGCAAAGGCATCACGCGATCAATAAGTTGTTGCATTCCTTTCTCTCGCTCTTCGGGCGTTTTAAGTTCCTCAAAGGTTCCCCACGCGATAACACTGCGCCAATTGCTCATATTCTCCATTACATCTACCTCGAAACAGACTTTGGGGTTCTTCCGCATCATATCAATCTTCATTCCCTCCCGTGTATGCCCGTAGACAAATTGACCATCATACGCATAGGTCATTGGCACAATGTAGGTGGTATTATTGGCATGGCAACCTATCCTGCCCACAACCTCGCGATGTAGTACCGTTTCTATTTGATTTGCAGTTAAATCTCCCAACATAGCTTAAAATATAAAAATTAACTAACCAACATAATTGATTACGTTCCAAGGGTTCTGCATACTGGTCTTACTACTTGCCAATTTGAACCAAAATAGGTTCAAAGAGCCAATGGTGAAATCTCACAGGCAGTTACCAGCATCCATCAAAATAAAGACGTAACCTATTCTTCCGGAATGATTTAAATCATTTTAGGATTGAACCACATAAAATACATTTGAAATAACCATCATTGCAACAAACAAATGGCAATAAAAGGTAAAACAAGAATAGTATGATACGTGAATATTCAAAAAGCTATAACGACCTAATGAGGGCCATGAAGCAATTGGGCACTCGTATACCCGATACAATGAAAGGTTTTACTAGCCTGCATCGGGCAAGCACAGCCAAGGGAGCACTTTCTAAAAAGACCAAAGAACTCATTGCCCTAGGGATTGCCATTGCTGTACGTTGTGATGGTTGTATCGCCTTTCACGTACATGATTCGCTTAAAGCCGGTGCAAGTTCTAAGGAAGTACTGGAAACGATCGGGGTAGCCGTAATGATGGGCGGTGGACCATCCGTGGTATATGGTTGTGAAGCCATGGAAGCGTTAAATCAATTTGCTGTATTAGAGAAGAATGAAGCAAACATATAATAAAAAACAGCCTAAAATATCGGAAAAGCAAGATCCGAATCCACCTTCAGGCGGTTATAGGTTTAATTGGTTCTATTTTTTTCTTTTTGGATTTGTATTATGGCTTGCCATCTTTTCCAATTCAGCCACTGGTACCAAGGAAATAAACTGGACATTTTTACAAGATTCTCTTTTGGCACAAAGGAAAGTCAAAAAAATAGTGGTGGTAAACAAGGAGGTGGGCGAAATCTATACCATAAAAAAAGGCACAACATCTTTAGGAGAAACTGAGGATACCAAAAGCCTGTTCCAAATATCCGGTGGTCCAAATTATTTCATAAATATTGGTTCCGTAGAAACATTTGAAGCCAAACTACAAAGAGCACAACTAGAATTTGCCTCAGAAGATCGAATCGATGTACACTATGAAAAACGCACCGGTTTAATCAATATACTTTCTTGGCTCTTACCTTTTGCCCTTATCATTATTTTTTGGATGTATATCATACGCAGAATGGGTAGCGGTGGCACTGGGGGTAATCCGTTGTTCAATTTTGGAAAATCTACACCAAAATTATCAGAAAAAGGTGCCAAGATTGCAACTACCTTTCAAGATGTGGCAGGACTTAAAGAGGCGAAGATTGAAGTCATGGAAGTGGTCGATTTTTTAAAAAATCCCGAAACCTACACGAAACTAGGGGCAAAAATCCCAAAAGGTGTCATGTTGGTTGGCCCTCCCGGCACTGGAAAAACCCTTATAGCCAAAGCGGTAGCTGGCGAGGCGGGTGTTCCGTTTTTCTCTATATCTGGATCGGAGTTCGTAGAGATGTTTGTCGGTGTCGGCGCCTCTAGGGTTCGTGATCTTTTTAAAAAGGCCAAAGAGAAATCACCAAGCATTATTTTTATAGACGAAATCGATGCTGTTGGGCGTTCCCGTGGCAAGATCAATGCCTATCAGGCTAATGATGAACGTGAGAGTACCTTGAATCAATTACTTACTGAACTTGACGGATTTGGTCCAAATACAGGGGTGATCGTGCTTGCGGCTACTAATCGCCCCGATGTTCTCGACAAGGCTTTGCTGCGTCCGGGTAGGTTTGACCGCCATATTTATCTAGAACTTCCTACCAAAGTAGAACGTAAAGAAATTTTTGACGTACATCTACGTCCCTTAAAACTTTCAAAAAATGTGGATGTGAATCTTTGGGCCAAACTAAGTCCTGGATTTTCAGGAGCCGACATTGCCAATATCTGTAACGAGGCTGCCCTTATTGCGGCGCGGAAGAAAAAAGAGGAGGTAGAACATTCCGATTTTATAGAAGCACGAGACCGTATCATTGGTGGAATGGAACGTAAGAGTAAAATCATTTCCCCAAAAGAAAAAAAAATAGTGGCCTATCATGAAGCAGGACATGCGGTGGTCAGTTGGCATCTAAAAAATGTGGATGCTTTAGTCAAAGTATCCATCATTCCCAGGGGAAAATCCCTAGGTGCCGCTTGGTACTTACCCGAGGAACGTCAGATCGTAACCAAAACTCAATTTTTAGATCAAATATGTGCTTCGTTAGGTGGTCGTGCCGCAGAGGAAATCATATTTGACGAAATATCATCGGGAGCATTGGATGATCTCGAAAAGGTAACGAAGCAGGCCTATACCATGGTGGCATTTTATGGGTTGGACAAAGAAATAGGTCCGATAAGCTATTATGATTCCTCAGGACAGAACGAGCGTATGTTAGGCAAACCCTATAGCGAAAAGATGGCAGAAATGATTGATAAAGAAGTACAAGAGCTGGTGCGCACGGCCTATGAGCGCGCCAAGAACTTGTTGATTGAACATAAAGCTCAAGTGGAAAAACTAGCAGAACTATTATTGATAAAAGAAGTCGTTGAATTAGAAGATCTTGAACAACTTCTAGGTAAAAGAAAAATGGAAGATTTAATAGAACATTCAGTATAATATCGTGAACAGTTAAACAAGAATATGTTATGGAAAAAGTAAGAGAAGTACTCTACAACAAGAATCTGCATTTTGAACACCAAATATGGCAGTCCGAACTTGCTTTTTGGGAAGATGAGCTAAAATCTTTCAACAACCGATTGAGCGAGCTCGTTACTCGTTGGACGAAAAAGGAGGTGCTTGTTCAACTGGAGCATTATCAAAATGAATTTATTCTTCACAATGGAATAATAGATAAACTAAAGGAAGAAATTGAAGCTCACGAGATACGGATAGCAGGCCAAACTCAAACAGGTCAGGATGCCCTCGATACCGTTATGACCAAAAAACATTTTAAGTTTCGTGATAAAATGGAAATCCAGCGACATATTTATGCTGATTTAAAAAAAGAGTTCTTTCAATTTTTAACCAAGTATATGTAAGCTATTCTAATTTTAGAGACTGCACTGTTCTTTGGTTTCTAATAGTCCCTCTGGAATACTATAACCTTCCCTTGGATTCTATAACAACTGATACAAGTCATTGTAGTGGTTGCGTTCTGGTATTATTTTTATTCCAATACATTAAAGAATAGAAAATATGAAAAGAAATAGCATATTCACAATAGTGTTAAGCCTTATATTATTTACCGGCTTCAACAGCTGTAAGGAACAAACAAAAAAGAAAACTGAAGTAGTAGAAGAAAATATTGAGGAAGCTACTGAGAACTTAGGCGAAGCCTCAAAGGTGGCCCGCAAAGAAATCCAAACTGAAATCGAGGCTGACTGGGAGAAATTTAGGAGTGAATCGGAAGTAGCGATTGACAATACAGAAACCGAAATCAAATCGTTACGTGAAAAAATTGCAAAAGCTAATGAAAAAGAGCGTAAAGAATTAAATGACGGGCTTGATTCACTAGAGCAAAAAAGCAATACACTTAAAGAGCGATTGGCAGACCGAAGCAATGTATTAAAGGAAAACCTTATTGAATTTAACGAGACAGCCAAAGAAAAACAAGAAAAATTCAAAAGGGAATTTCAACATGATATGAAGGAACTAAGTACTGCCTTAAAAAACCTCTTTGAAGATAATGTAGAGTAAGGGCTAAAGCTATGCTAAAGATATTTTATTCACATAGAACAAGAATAAAACAATGTTAAATATGACTATTATTAGGGTTTCTTTACATTGGCCTTAGGTATTTGGATGTTAAGAACCAATTTGACGCGCTATGTTTTTCTCAGTATAATTTTTGGTGCTTCAATCTTATTTTTAGGACTTTTTTGGACCGCTTTATCCATTTCTTCCGAAAGAATTTCCTCTAATTGGAATTGGTTATTTAGCATTGGGCTTGTAGAACTATTAATCTGCCTAGTACTCATCTTGTTTCCTTCCATATCTCCCACAATATTGCCATTATACATAGGTTTTTGTTTGATTCTCGGAGGAATTATCGCGCTAGTTAACTCTCATCAACATAAATCATTAGGGGGTAGTGGTTGGATATGACTTTTAGTCTTCAAACTTTTTACAGCTCTATTTTCAATCCTTATGTTGGTCAATTCGCGTTTTGCTGATATTATTTTTATGACAGCTATAATCTTAATTACTTTTGGGTTTCTTCGTGGTATGTTTGCTTTTAGTCTTAAAAAGATTAGCAAAAAGAACCTATGGAAATAATTCATCTACATTATTACATAGGACATGTATCCTAACACCACTTACCGCAGAAAACAATTGATTCTTTATGCAATCGAATTACAAGACTTATAGCCTTACTAACGTTGGAATGCTTAATAATAAACCAAAAAAACAATGCTAGTTCACAAAGCGAATAATGGTGTTTGTTGTATCCTTAGATTTTTTCCAAATAGAACTAAATGAGAATGCCAAAGGTATACTGATAAATATCATGTATTTACCTATTTGTCTTTGCTACATTTAATTAACTTTGGTATAGTTTATCATAGGAATCCCAAAGCAGTATCATGGCTATACAAAAAACAACGACAAAAAAGACTTTAAGCAAAAAAACGTCAAGCAAAAAGAAACCTTTGAAAAAGGTCCTTAGTTCAAAAAAGGAAGCAATTAAATTCTTGATTGTTGGTATGGGCGCATCGGCAGGCGGATTGGAAGCTTTCAAAGAATTTTTTGAAGCCATGCCAGATACGCCTGGAATGGCCTTTGTATTGGTACAACATTTGGACCCCACGCATAAAAGTTTAATGGTTCCTCTTTTGAAAAACTATACCAAAATGACCGTCACACAGGTAAAGGATAATACCAAGGTAGTGCCGAACCATGTATATGTCATTCCGCCAAATAAAGACATGGCAATTCTAAACGGCAAACTCCATTTAATGAATCCCATTGCAGCCAGGGGTTTTCGCAAACCTATTGATTTCTTTCTACGCTCATTAGCGGAGGATCAGACCGATAACGCGGTCGGCATCATTCTTTCGGGCACAGGCACGGAAGGTACATTGAGCTTAAAGGATATTAAGGGCAACGGCGGACTCTCCATTGTTCAAGACCCCACCACTGCAAAATATGATGGTATGCCTAGAAGTGCTATAGCGGCTGGAGTAGAAGATTTTGTGCTTCCTGTTAAGGAGATGCCCGATATGCTTCTAAAATATTCAAAAAATCGTAAGTTCAAACCTGAAGAAAAACCTATTTCCATTGCAACCCCTATTGAACAATTAGACAAAATATTTATTCTTTTACGTAATGAAACGGGATGTAACTTTAGCGATTATAAGAGTAGTACAGTCATCCGCAGGATAGAAAAACGGATGGCCCTTAATCAAATCGACAAACTTGAAAATTATATCAAACATCTACAAAAACAACGCGGAGAAGTCATAAGACTGTTTAAAGAACTACTGATAGGGGTTACCAATTTTTTTAGGGACAAGGAAGCATTTGATATCTTAAAGGAAAAGGCCATTCCAGGGATTATCATTAACAAACAAGATGGCGACATTATTCGTATTTGGGTTGCTGGCTGCTCAACTGGTGAAGAGGCCTACTCAATCGCTATTCTTTTTGACGAGGCCATACGCAAGCAGACCAAGGCACTAAAAGTACAGATCTTTGCTTCTGATTTGGATGAAGGTGCCATTAACTTTGCCAGACAGGGTGTATATCCTGAAACTATTTCTACCGATGTAAGTGTAGAAAGGCTCTCCAGTTATTTTCAAGGAGAAACCAATAGCTATCGTATTAAAAAGGAAATACGTGATCAGATTATCTTCGCTGAGCATAACATCATCAAAGATCCGCCTTTCTCAAAACTAGATATGGTAAGTTGTCGCAACCTGTTAATCTATTTAAATGTAAAAACCCAACAAAAAGTGCTTTCCATTTTTCATTATGCGCTGAATCCAAAAGGTATCTTATTTTTAGGTAATTCGGAATCCTTGGGGGAATATGCTGGTTTGTTCGAGGTAGTGGAGAGAAAGCACAAAATTTTCAGGTTCAAGGATGTAAAACAGGCTAAAATGCCAGATATCGGTAACCTGTTTCAAGAGCGAATACCCTTAAAAATAGCAAATACTACACCGCATAAAAGAGAATGGCAGACAAGTCTTTCCGGGATTACGGAAAAAATGCTGCTGGCCAATTATGCACCGGCCTGCACCATTGTTAACAACAAGGGAGATGCAGTTTATTTTTGGGGAAACACGGGCAAATACCTGCAACCATCTCCAGGCAAGGCCAATTTGAACATTATCGATATGGCACGCGAAGGGCTTAAGACTGACCTCCGTAGCCTCCTTACAAAAGGCCATAAAAGCAAAAAGATAGAAACACAAAAAAATATCAAGGTAAAGACCAACGGGAATGAACAACTGATCGATCTTAACATACGACCCATGGAGGACGTAGGACTTGACGACTTATACTGGATGATCACTTTTGATGATATAGTAATGCTTCCGGAAAAGGTTACCAAAAAAAAAGCAATAAAAACCGTAGAGGACACCACGGAAATATTTGCCTTAGAGCAAGAACTTGCCGCAACCAAAGAATACCTTAGATCCACCATAGAACAGTTGGAAATATCAAATGAAGAACTCAAATCCTCGAACGAGGAGCTCCAATCCAGTAATGAGGAATTGCAAAGTACTAACGAAGAAATGGAAACCTCTAAAGAAGAACTACAGAGCGTAAATGAAGAAATCGTTACCGTGAACACGGAGTTACAAGGAAAAATCGATGAACTCGCACAGGCTTATAATGATATGAACAACCTGTTGGCAAGTACAGAAATCGGGACCATTTTTCTTGATTCCGATTTGAAGATAAAAAGGTTTACGCCCCCCATGCAAAAAATTATCAACCTTATTCAAACAGATGTGGGTCGGCCTATCGCAGACTTATCGTCCAACCTAATTTACGATGGTATCGTACAAGACGCAAATACCGTATTGAATAAGCTGATTCCGATTCATAAATCTATTAAAAGTAATGAGGGTATCTGGTACCAGATGCAGATTATGCCCTATCGTACCTCAGAAAATGTAATCCAAGGGGTGGTCATCACTTTTGTTGACATTACAGAAGAAAAGCAATTGACTGAGGAATTGGAAGATTTTAAGGCGAAATATGAACACCTACTGGAAATGACAAAGACCGTGGTGTATATGCAAGACAAAAACCTTAACTATACTAGCATGCCAAATATCCACCCAGATTTTCAATTCAAGAAGATCATAGGAAAAACAGATGCCGATGTCTTTAATAAGGATGATGCCAAAAAATTGAATAACATTAAGACAAGAGTACTAAAAACAGGTGAACAAAAAAGAGAGACCATTTCATTAAACATAGCTGGGGAAAAACGCTTTTACGACCTTATGATACGGCCTGTAAAAGAAGACAATGAGATTGTTGGAATTGCATGTACCTCTGTAGATGTTACAGACCTTACCGTAGCCGAACTGGAATTAAAAAAGGTTAAAAAAGATAAAAATGGTCAATGAAAATGACATAAAAAAGAAGCTGCGTTCAAAGGCAGAGGCCCAAGTAAAACAGATGCTAAATTCAAACCAAGATATTAACTTGGAAAAGGCGAGAACTCTTATGCATGAGCTAGAGGTACATCAAGTGGAACTAGAGATGCAGAATCAAGAACTGCGTGAAGCTCAGCATTTATTAGAAGACGTACGCGATCAATATACCGACCTGTTCGATTTTGCGCCTGTAGGCTATATCTTATTAAACAAAAAAGGCGTAATACAAAACATAAACCTTACCGCCTGTACTATGATGGGTCTAGACCGTTTACTAATCAAGGGGAAACCCTTTTCTACCTTTATGTCGGGGAGCGAATCGGGAATCTTATTCTTAAAATTACGGGAAGCATTCCAGAGTAAAATCCTCGAACCATTTGAACTTCAAATTAAGGGCAATGGTAACGGTATGTTTACTGCCTTAATCCACGGAACGGTTGCGGAAAATCAAGTAAGCGAGTCAATTTGTCGACTATCGATGCAAGATGTGACTCAGATACGTGAAGTCGAGGCCCTACAGCAAAAGCACAAAGACCTTGAAAGCGAAAAAGAAAATATAGAGCGGTATCTAAATCTTGCCCCAGTTATTTTTCTTTTATTGGACAACGAATATAAAGTGCAACTAATCAATCAAAAAGGCTGCCAACTATTGGGGTACGAAAAACATGTATTACAAGGCAAGAAATGGTTCGAATATGTTGGGAATACAAGTAATCAAGATGAAAACTCTAAACCCACCCATTTTTTTAAGTACAAGAAGTTGCTGTCACAACCTTATTTTGAGAGTGAAGTACGTACCGAAAATGGAGAAATACGACTTATCGGGTGGACGAATACTAGCATAAAAGATAAGTTTGGCCAAACCATTGGTATCTTATGTGCGGGAGAGGATATTACGGAGCGAAAAAAATTGGAGCTCATTAAAGAAAAATACACTACTAATTTAGAGGAAACCGTAAAAGCACGGACCAAGGAATTAAGCGAGGCCTTAGAAGCAGAAAAAAAAATCAACGAATTAAAAAGTGCTTTTATTACCATAGCATCTCACGAATTACGCACCCCCTTAACAATAATATTATCTTCTATTACCTTAATTGATAGATATTATAAAATGGGAGTTTATGAGAAACAACCCAAATTAATCAAACGTATACAACAGGCTTCAAAACAATTTACCGTAATTCTAGATGATTTTCTTTCCTTGGATAAACTCGAAAGAGGTGTTGTTCGTATTACTAAAGAAAATATTGAACTTCAGGAATTTACACAACACATATTAGAGGATATGGAGGGGATTTTGAAACCTGGACAACAAATTATCCATACCTACACTGGAGGCACAAATATCATACAAGATCGAAAAATATTGCACCATATTATATCGAACCTGCTATCGAATGCCATAAAATATTCCGACAAGGACATTGAAATCCATACTTTATTGGAAAACGACAAAGTGATTGTTAAGGTCAAGGACAAAGGTATTGGTATTCCACAGGAAGACCAGCACTACCTCTTCCAGCGTTTTTTCCGAGCAAAAAATGTAGAACACCTTCCAGGAACTGGTTTAGGCCTTAGTATAGTAGAACGGTATGTAGATTTGCTCAACGGTAAAATTGAATTCACCAGTATTGTGGATAAAGGCAGCACGTTTACTTTAGCGTTACCATCAGAGGCGTAATCCTTTATTCATGATTTGCTTTTATTGTCGTTTCCTACTTTTTTCTCGTTAACCCATAGCAACAACTCCTGCAAACGAATTTTCGCTAACAACAGGCAGGAATACCCATAAAAAATGAGCTGCCTAAAAAAATTTCGTACAAATTTACACACAATATTGAAAGAAATTTAATACCTTCTTGTGCCAAAACATTTCAAAATTAACTACTATGCCAACCATTCTTCTTGTTGAAGATGATAAAACAATCTGTGAAAACACCATGGAAATTCTAGAGATGGAAGGTTACACAGTTGTCACGGCTAATAATGGCAAAAAGGGTTTCCAAAAAATAAAGCACCTTAGACCTGATCTAATTATTTGCGATATCTTAATGCCAGAAATGTGCGGTCTTGAACTCCTAGCAAAATTAGGGTCCCATCCAAAACTAAAAACTATTCCCCTGATATTTTATAGTGCCAGGTCCGAAAAAAAGGATATTAAAACCGGAATGGATCTAGGTGCTTATGATTATATCGTAAAGCCTTCCGACCTGAAAGACCTTCTGGCTTCCATACAAAAATGCCTTTTGGAACGGAAACCCTATTAGAAATTCTTTTTTCGCTTAATACAAAACATAAATTTGGTCTATACCCAAAACCAAAGAATTACTTCTCTATCCGATTGAAATACAGAGTAGTGGTTAAGTCCATATGCAATTTATCATTAAATGATTTCAGTATGCATGAAGAATCAAACTACCTCGAGAACAGGAAATCCCATCTTCACATATACCACAACAATACAAAATCATTTTAGTGAGGTAACACACATACAGAGATACCCCTCTTCCCATGCATGAAAGTTAAAGGAAATCTAAAAATCGGAAAAGCATATAAAACGATGAACCTAGTTCTTAAGGCCATCCAAAAATCCAACCTACCGTTGTTCCATTTACCTCTGACTGATCTACATCATTTTATAGTCATTACTCTAATTTTACTTTTAATTTATAGGTGGTCTACTATTCTAAAATAGGGTCGAAGAAAGATTTGTAAATAAAGCCACACATAACGGGGGTTAAATCGTGGCCTACTTAAAAAGTGTTCAAAAAAAGTGAAGTTTTTTGGACACTTTTTGTTAAAAAATAGCAGCACTGATCTGCATCATTTTAAAACCTAGTACTCAAGAATATCTTTGATGCTATAATGAATTGTTTAATCTAAAATTGAATATTATGAAAACAGATGCAGAAATCAAAGAAGATGTATTAAATGAATTGGCATGGCAGCCAAACGTTGATGAGACAGAAATCGGCGTAATCGTAGAAGATGGAGTTGTAACCCTTAGTGGTGTACTAAACAACTATTCCAAAAAAATAGCCGCTGAAAAGGCGGTTAAAAGTGTTGAAGGTGTTAAAGCCTTAGCTGGTGATATAGAGGTCAAATATGGCGACAGCTTCAAGAAAACGGATAAAGAAATTGCAAAGGCAGTTGTAGATGCTTTGAAATGGAACTCATCGGTACCCGAAGAGAATATCAAAGTGAAAGTAGAAGATGGTTGGGTTTACCTTTCAGGAGAGGTCAAATGGAGCTATCAAAAAAATGCTACAAAACGTGCAGTTGAAAACTTACTGGGTGTTCGTAATGTTATCAATAGTATTACCTTAAAGCAAGACGTAAAACCATTTGAGGTAAAGGATAGAATTAAAAAAGCGTTTGAACGTTCTGCTGAAATAGATGCCAACAAAGTAACTGTTATAACTGATGGTAATACAGTAACCTTAAAAGGTAAGGTGAGCTCCATAAAAGAAAAGGAAGAAGCAGAAACCGCTGCATATAGAGCTCCAGGAGTATTCCATGTAAAAAACGAACTAAGGGTTCAATATTACACAGCGTATGCATAAAATCTATAAAGCATTACTACCATTATCTATTGCTAATGGCCCTAATTTATAATGTAAATCAGGGCCATTATTATATTCAACAGACTTTATAAACTTTTCCAACCTCTAGGATTTTCTTTTGATATAAAATTATGTGAAAAATGAAAATTGTATCTTGGAATGTCAATGGAATTCGCGCTATTACTAAAAAAAAACAATTTTTTGAATACATTGAAAAACTGAAGCCAGACATACTTTGTTTACAGGAAACGAAGGCACAGGACAACGAAGTAGAAAATGCGTTAGCTCCCGTTATTGGCTATCACCACTATTACAATGCCGCTGATAAAAAAGGATATTCTGGCACGGCATTATTAACCAAATTAGAACCCTTGAATGTAGTTCTTGATCTTGGAATCCCCCAACACGACATCGAAGGAAGAGTTCAATGTGCGGAATACGAAAGTTTTTATCTAGTAAACGTATATGTTCCCAATTCGGGACAACAATTGGAGCGGCTTAACTATCGCAAAACTTGGGATGCCGATTTTTTAAAATACCTAAAGCGGCTAGAAAAGAAAAAACCAGTAATAGCCTGTGGGGATTTTAACGTGGCACATCGCCCAATAGACCTTAAAAACGACATGACCAACTACAACAAAACTGCCGGCTACACCCAAATCGAAATTGACGGAATGGATAATTTTATAGCTGCCGGATTTGTAGATTCCTTTAGAGAATTAAATCCAGAAAAAATAGCCTATACCTATTGGAGTTATCGCTTTAAATCTCGGGAACGTAATACAGGTTGGCGTATCGATTATTTTTTATTGACCAACTCACTAAAAGATAAGGTGAAAATGACCCAAGTATATTCAGAAGTGATGGGGTCGGACCACTGTCCCATCGGGCTACAAATCAAAATCTAAAAACGCTCTCAATACTACCCTATTCCAGTATATTGGTTTAACTAGCAAGTTCCAAAACAAGATGTTCTTTAAACTAGTAATTTAATCAAAAGCATCGTTTATAATTTCCTAGCGTAACCAAAAACCATTTTTTTAAAGTCCTTAAATTCTTCGGAAAAAACTTCCATCCTTTTGTTGAGCTTTCGATGTTGAACACGGTAATTACCATCTGAAATTCCCTTTTCACCTTTTTCCAAACGGGCCAGTAGTTTTTCGTGGGCAATAATATCGTCCCCCAAATAGTCAAATAAATTTTCATGTACGATATCTAAATTCTTTAGCATTTTCCCATATTCGGTTTCATTGGTTTCCCGTTTATTAAGCAGGTTAGCAAAGAATCGTGTCTCATCTTTCCAAAAGGCAACGGTACTGAGCCATTCGCGACTTTCTTCATGTAATACATTAAGGCCTGCACCTAGTACTAATTCTATTTTAGGATTTTCTGTTTTTGTTTTTGTTTTTGTTTTCATCTTATGTGTTTTTAATTTGTATTTAAAGGTTATACCCTCTTAATTCTAATAATTTTCCAAAAATTTGTTGCTCAGCCAGCTGTATGGTAAATTAATTTTTATTTAAGCAGGATGGCACTATAGCTACACGCCTTGTGTTATATTTAGCAATTACCTTTCGTCATTACTTTAATTCTTTTCCTATTTTGTTGAATCAAGAAACCGATACTTCTACTTTTGCTGTTAACATAAACAACTTCTATTAAATTGATAATTTAGTTGTACTCTTATCACAATATTGAGTTTGCCTCTTGTTCTGGACTTTCGTTCCTCGTTTCCTTTTCACTTAATCTTTTCTCATTAACTTAATAAGGAATTAGCTTTATGACTATTATTAACCTTTCGTCATAAATCTCTAAGGTTTGTTGACTTCTTTTTTAAACATTTTTGATATCTCTTGTAGAAACATCTTCGTCTACACCCATAATAGTATAATTGCTTCATATGATTTCTTTACTCTGATAGCGTATACCTATTATATAAACTAGCCTCAAGGCTCTTGCGCGCATTTTCTAAAAGATGTCGTACCTGTTCAAAGCTTTGGCCGCGTATCATCGCAATTTCCTCAAGTGTAAATTCGTATTTTGTCGCTAATTCAAAGACTGTTCGCATGGGCAAGGGCAGATGATATAATACCATATCCGTATGATTTCGAATGTTCTCCTTACCAAGATCTTTGTCCAATTGATACATGATTTCCTTTTTATCCTCTTCCACAAAAACATGGTTGAGAACACGGTGGCTCCTATGGTACAATATATCTTCCAGCTCCTCTAACATAACTCCATCCCCGTTACCATTAGTACTAAATTCATCTTGCATTTCATCCCATTCGGGTTTTGCAAAAACATCAATATTTTCAAAAAAATACACATTGAACTCCTCATCAATACTAGTATCTTCCAAAAGCGCATTGACATTTTTGAACAACCATGGATAAAGATCCTCCTTGTCTTTTACCTCGTCAAAATAGTTGTAAGCCTCAACTAACAGTTGATCTAAAAAATACTCCACATTGTATTTTCTTTCAGGGAGTTTTCCTTTTAGCATAACCGTATTCAACCTATCTGTAATGTATCTTTTTACTTGGGGTATTATTTTTAACAAGAGCTGATTGAAGGCGTTCATTTTACCTTTGGCATGGTAGGTATTTAAATCATTATAAGTACATGTCACGTATATGCGAAACTCCTTTTGACTTTTGTAGTTGATTATTCTTTCTTGCATTAGAACGAAATTAATATTGGTAGCAAAAATGCAAACCAGATACCTTGTGCAAAATGACATAAATCAGTCGTATCAATTTTTTATTAGGTAGTTATCATTGTAAAATCATTTCCTTACTGATGTACATCATTTCAAAGACAGTAAGATGCTATTACTTTTAATGTGATTTAACAGATTTCCGTTTATTAGGAAATGAAAACAATATAATTATGAAAACGGATGGAAAGATAAAACAGGATATTTTAGACGAACTGGTATTTCTACCCGACATAGACGAAACCCAAATTGGTGTCATCGTTGAGGACGGGGTAGTAACCCTGACCGGTTTCGTAGATGCCTATCCAAAGAAGGTAGCTGCAGAAAAAGCGGTGCGAAGCGTGGCCGGGGTACAGGCCGTTGCTGAGGACATAGTAGTAAAGTATGGTGACGACTATAAAAAAACAGATAAAGAAATTGCTAAGGCTGCGGTACATGCCCTTAAATGGAATGCATCAGTGCCTAAAGAAAAGGTAATGGTAAAAGTAGAGAATGGCTATATCTATCTTACAGGGAACTTAACCTGGGAATATCAACAAAATGCGGCAAAATGGGCGGTTCAAAACCTTTTAGGTGTAAAGGGGGTCGTCAACAACATCGAACTTGCACCAACTGTAGAACCTTTCAACATATCTGGAGAGATAAATAAAGCTCTTGAACGCTCAGCAGACCTTGCAGCAAAAGGTATACGAGTCCAAGTTGACGGGAGCACGGTTCAATTAAAGGGACGGGTATATTCACATAGAGAAAAGAAATTGGCCGAAAGAGCCGCTTACAAAGCCAAAGGGGTTACCAAGGTGCAAAACGATATTGTTGTACAACTCTATCCCGAATTTGCCGATTAAAACATGATATCCTTAAAAAGAATACCGCATAGCGATAAGGTACTATTCCCCAAGTCGGGCATTACCAAAGGTGGACTTATAGCGTACTATGAAGCCATTGCGACCTATATACTCCCTTATTTAAAAAATCGCCCATTGACCTTACATCGCTTTCCAGATGGAATAGATAAAAAAGGGTTTTTTCAAAAGAATGCTTCGATTTACTTTCCCGATTGGATACAGAGGGAAAAAATAAAAAAGCAAGGCGGATGGGTAAACCATGTCATTTGCAACCAAAAGGATACATTGATATACCTAGCGGGGCAGGGCACGATAACACTTCACATTACGCTTAGCACACTAGATAAATTGAACTATCCGGATAAATTGATATTCGACCTGGATCTACCAAATGGCTCATTCGATACTGTAATAGACGGTGCCCAAGCCCTCCGGTCTTTGTTGGAAACCGAATTAGGGCTTACCTCCTATCCCATGCTAACAGGCTCATCAGGTATACATTTAGTGATTCCTCTAGACAGATCAGAGAATTTTGATGGGGTACGGTCCTTTGCTAAAAAAGTAGTGCACTATTTAGCAAAAATCCGTCCCAAAGACTTTACCGTCGACATGCGAAAAGACGAACGTAAGGGTCGATTATTCTTGGATTATCTACGCAACTCGTATGCCCAAACGGCCGTTTGTCCTTTTTCTGTAAGGGCCTTAGAAAATGCGCCTGTTGCCGCTCCCATTAGTTGGGAAGAACTAGGTAAGGGCATAAAAAGCGCACAAAAATATACAATCCGCACCATCTTGGAAAGGCTAGCACACACCCCTAACGCATGGAAAGATTTTGGTGAAAAACATTATTGTTTGGACAACGCCAAAAAGAAACTTGAATATTTATCAATGACAACAGTGGATACTGATATTGCTTTCAAAGCTACCTTTAAAAACATATAAAAAAAGATTTATGGACACCATAGCACGGCGAATAAACGCACTTTCCAAAGTCACCAAAAAACTTGAGAATGCCATTGACCTTGATCCATTGATCAAAAGACTCTCCGATTCCAATGTGGTGCTTTTGGGCGAGGCATCGCATGGCACTCATGAATACTATACTTGGCGCAGCGCCATTAGTAAAAGACTCATAACCGAACATGGGTTTAACTTCATTGCAGTCGAGGGCGACTGGCCGGATTTTTACCGTGTAAATCGTTATATAAAGCAGTATGAAAACAGTAAAAACACCTCGGCGGGGGTGCTTAAGGAATTCAATCGATGGCCTACTTGGATGTGGGCGAACTGGGAAATTGAAACCTTGTTAAACTGGCTCCGAGATTACAATACCGATTTGTCTGCCCATAAAAGGGTGGGTATGTATGGGCTAGATGTTTATAGCCTCTGGGAATCTATTGAGGCCATAATAGATTATCTGCACTTACATGATAGAACACTATTGCCTGCAGCCAAAAGGGCCATGGGCTGTTTTGAACCTTTTGGTGATGAAATGGGAATGGCCTATGCCCGTTCTTTACAGCGTTTTTTACCCAAAACCTGTGAGAATGAAGTCATTTCTCTTTTAAGTACTATCAAACAACGAGCACCGACCTTTAATAACGATATCGAGGCCTCGCTAAATATGGAACAGAATGCGCATATAGCTCATAATGCTGAAAAATACTACCGTTCAATGGTCTCCGCAAACCAAAGCTCGTGGAACCTGCGCGATAACCACATGATGGAAACGTTAAAACGACTACTGCATTTTTATGGTCCCAAGTCAAAGGCTATAATTTGGGCGCACAATACCCACGTAGGGGATGCCCGGGCGACAGATATGGTATTCGATAGAACCGTAAACGTAGGTCAATTGGTACGAGAACAGCTTTCACACCTTAACCCGAAAATTGTAGGTTTTGGTTCCTATCAGGGAACCGTGGTCGCCGGGTCAGAATGGGGAGCACCGGTGCGAAATATGAATGTACCTCGCGCCATAGAAGGTTCTTGGGAACATCTTATGCACCAGACCGGAAAAGGAAATCAATTATTGTTTTTGGAAGACGTTAAGGAAAACGAACTGTTTAGCACACCTATAGCTCATCGTGCTATTGGAGTGGTGTATCATCCAAGATATGAGAAAATTGGTAATTATGTGCCCTCGGTATTACCTAATCGTTATGATGCCTTTATACACGTAGACACTTCGCAAGGCGTGCACGCCATGAATGTATATGTTGATAATACCCAATTGCCAGAAACCTACCCTTGGGCATTTTAGGACGGATCAAAGACTGTTTCTACTATTTATTTGTTAATCCAATGCACTTGGATTAACAAATAAATAGTAAAACATAAATCAAGAACAAAATCCCGACTGTTTTATCAACTGAACCATGACTAAAGAACCCAGAGCGAACAAAACTGTAAGGCCCAACTGCTCAAACGATATGGGTAATAACGAAAGTGCATCTGCTATTGGTTTAACAAGATAGGCGGCAAACGTTATCAGTAACGAAAGTGTAATAGCAGCCCACACCCATGCATTTTTAGTGACTTCATTTTTAATGAAGGATACACTTCGCTTAGGTATATTGAACACATTGAACAACTGCGCCAGTACCAAGGTATAAAAGGCCATATTATTGATGATATCCCAATTTAGTTTCATTACAAAGTTCGCATAGACCACAATACCTAGGACCGAAGCACTGATAGATAGACCGTAGACTATGGTAGCGTTCCAATCGGAACGAGTCATTATAGGCTCCTTTGGATCGCGAGGTGGTTGTTCCATAATGTCTTCTACTCCTTTTCCTAGACCCAACGCCAGTGCGGGAAAAACATCGGTAACCAAGTTCAGGAACAAAATCTGTAACGGCAGTAGGGGTGCTGGAAGGTTCATGAGCGCTGCTATTCCTACAGAAAGTATCTCCGCCAAATTGCACGATAGTAGGTAAATTACAAATTGCCTAATGTTCTGAAATACTACCCTACCCTGTCGTATCGCCAGTTCTATTGCAGTAAACTTGTCGTTTTTCAAAATCACATCAGCCACTTCACGGGCGGCTTCGGTTCCACGAACACCCATAGCAATACCAATATCGGCTTTTTTCAAGGCCGGTACATCATTGATGCCATCGCCTATCATCCCAACAATATTTCCGTTTTTTTGATGGAAGCTTACCAAATCTAATTTCTGTTCTGGGGTTACCCTAGCAAAAACAGAGGCATTGAGAAATCGCATTCTATCGGTTGCCTCACCATTTATTATATCCTGTAGTTCTTTGCCTTCTACCACGTGTTCGGAGGAGGCTTCTTGCTCTAAAAGTCCAACATCTTCGGCAATTTTTTTAGCAGTCTTGGGGTGGTCTCCCGTAGCCATAATAACTTTAATTCCCGCTTTTTTATAGATATCTATCGTTGCCTTTACATCTTCCCTTGCGGGATCAATAAAAGCTATGATTCCTAGAAAAACAAGTTGTTTTACCATAGTATCCTTTTTAGGGATTCTTTCTACTCTCTTATAAGCGAATGCCAATGTGCGTAAGCCTTGGGCAGCCAATTCATCTACTTTATTACGCCAAGCTTCCTTATCTAGAAAACTATTCTCTTTTCCGTTTTCTATAATCGTATCACAAACAGCTACCAAATTCTCAAAGGCACCCTTGACATAAACATAGAATTCTTTTTTATTTTGATGTGCCGTAGCCATTAATTTACGATCGGCATGGAAAGGTAATTCCAGCTTCTCGGGATTATCCTTTCGGATAAATTTTACATCATACCCGGCATACATTGCAAAATCCAGCAAAGCAACTTCGATAGAATCCCCTTGTTGGTTATCGTTAGAAAGACTTATATTGTTGCAAAGAATACTAGCCTTCATAATTTTATCAAAAGCTTTGTTTGTCTTAATAAAATCGAAACCCTCAGTATTCTTTTGGGATACCTCGCTAAGGGATATATCTGCCAAAACTATAGTGTGCACCTTCATTTTATCCTCTGTTAGGGTCCCTGTTTTGTCCGTGAAGATAATATTGGCAGCACCCAAGGTCTGTACTGCCTCAAGTTTCTTAATGATAACCTGCCTTTTAGATAACCGCAACATTCCTTTGGCCAAAGCAATAGTTGCAACAATAGGGAGGCCTTCAGGAATCGCAGCTACAGCTAAGGCTACACCCGTTTCTATCATTACCAACAGCTCTTTGCCACGAATGTATCCCGCAATAACAATAAGAATAGCAAAGCTCAAGGTCAACCAAATTAGCCATTTGCTCAATTCGTTCAATTTTTTTTCCAAGGGAGTGATTTCCTTTATGGCATTCATTCCCATTTGTTGAATTTTTCCCAATTGAGTATGAATACCCGTGGCTGTAATGATTGCCCGACCAGACCCTGTTATGACCATGGTACCTTTGAAGAGCATATTACGCTGATTGCTTATAGGGGTTTTTGCAGGTAGAATTTTAGTCGTTTTGGATATAGGAACGCTTTCTCCGGTCAGGGCTGATTCCTTTACCGTCAAATTTTCCTCTGAAATCAACCTAGCATCGGCGGCGACCACATCGCCTGTTTGTAAAATGATGATGTCACCTGGCACCAGTTCGGAAGCTTTTAACCTTTGGATTTTTCCAGAACGCAGCACATAGGTCATAATCTGTCCCATTTTTCGTAAGGCTGCCAAAGAACGTACCGCCTGAAATTCCATAAAAAATCCGATTGTAACAGAAATTAGTATAACTAGTACTATGGCAAGGCCTTCGCGCCAATCGGTAAAAAGAAAGGCCAACAGCGAAGCCACTACCAAAATATAAATGATGGGATCTTGCAACTGGTTGATTAAAATACGCCAACGTGACTTTGGCCTATCTTTTGGAATCTGGTTTGGCCCAAACTTTTTAATACGTTTTTGTGCATCATGGATATCCAATCCGTTATGCAAATCGCTATTCAACTGGGCTATAATTTTTTTGGCAGTGCGTTCAAATGGATTGTGAATCATTTGGGCATATTTTTTTAAAACATCCTAATTTACAAGCCCTAGATGCAAGGCACAATGAGATGCATCATGCCCCTAGTTAAGCTAGGTAATCTTTTTGGAACCAACATATTCCTCGTGGCACATAATGACTAAAAAAAGAGCGCTTTCCATAAGGGAGCGCCCTTTAACATCAACCAATAAACAAAAAAATAATTCTTATTTGAGGGAACACAACGGTCAATGAACCAAACTTAAGACTTTTAGTTCTTTAGTGCCCGTATACCTCCATTTAGATCATAGACTTCTTCAAAACCAATGTCCATAAGTTCTTCTCTAGCGATCTTGCTACATTGTCCGGTCTGGCAATAAATAAATATAGGCTCGTTCCTATCAAAACATTCGAATGAATTTTCAAATATCTTAAGTGTAAAAAAATCTATGTTAATGGCATTATATAAATGCCATTGGTGATACGCCGAACATGTTCTAAGGTCTATTAATTGAACCGCACTATTAAAAACGGCAATTATAAATTCTGCCGCGTCTAGGGATTTTCCAATGGGGGATTTGGGGGGCATCATAGTCAATAATACTAAAAAGTTGTAGTAAAAAAGGGAGCGGCTAAAAAAACCTACCCACTCCCCAACAATCAATAAACAAAAAACTCCTTTACATTACTTATAGTTGCCATAGCATATTAGCGTTCTCCAAAAGTTCTCTCTACACGTCATCCACAGTTCCAATTATATTTGTGTAAATATACTTTTGAGATAGCTGTCTTATGTAAACTAGTTTACAGATAAAATGTTTTTTTATCGTAAGAACCTCTTATTTTAAAGAAAATATTAGGAATAAATTAGGAAGTATAAAGCAAAGAAGGTAAAGATTTATATACAGATTCCCCCTTCATCGTAATGACAAAAAGTGAGGAATGAAGATTAGAAAACCGTATCTATAGTTTTAAAATTTTTATATAGTTGCGCCCAATTTTTAGTTGCCCCATATTTTCCCATTTTTTCAATAGGCGTGAAACGGCGACCCTAGAAGTATTCAACTCATGGGCCATTTTTTGATGCGTTGTATAAATAATCTTGCTTTTTGACAAATGCACTTTATCGCTGAGATATTTCCGCAATCGCTTTTCTATATTTGAAAAAGCAAAACTCTCCACAACTTCCAATAATCCACTTATTCGATATTGGTAATTGTCGATAACAAATTGACGCCAACCCTTATACTTAATTAACCATTCCTCCATATTCTGCGTGGGTATCAATATTAGTTTGCAGTCAGTTTCTGCAATTACCCTAATCTCGCTTTTAACATTTCTGGTGCCGATGACAAGTGCATTAGCGCAGGTGTCACCATGGCTCAAATAATATAGCAATAATTCGTTTCCCTCGCTATCATCTGTCAATACCTTTAAAACTCCAGATATTACCAAGGGAATGGATTTGATATAATCCCCGATTTCTAAAAGTTTTCCACCTTTTGAAATCTCTTTATAAACGCCCTCTGTTTGAATATCATGCATCAAGGCATCTTCAAATTCATAGCCATTGTGCTCAATGAGCTGTTTGACCATATATATATTTTCTAACGTATTGAATCCCATTTTAAATTATATAATCACAAATCCGTCAGGTTAAATTGGAATAGCGTTATTTTTACAAGTGCTTAACAAATAAATATAATTCTGACAGGTCTCATCTTTTGAAAGTGCATTTTAGATTCTAACCAAGGTAAATCCAAAAAGAAAAAAACACCCCCAACCCTAACCTAATTACATGGACGCATTTCGGTAATGGAAGAGGGCATTTTGGAAAGCTAACCGTATTTAAAATCAAGCTATTTCTATAACTTTTGGTGGACGTTTTTTCGCTTCTTCCTTTTTAACCAGTTTAAAACTCAAGATACCATCCTTATATTTGGCTTTAATTGCTTCTTCTTTTACACTTTCGGGTAATTGCAGTGATCGCTCAAAGGAGTTGTAACTAAATTCACGACGAGTATAATTATCGTCCTTTTCTTCTTCTGAATGTTCTTTTTCTGCAGTGATATTCAGACAGCCGTCTTCAATGGTTACGTTGAAGTCTTTTTTGCCAAAACCGGGAGCGGATAGCTCAATCTCGAAATCATCGTCCGTTTCTTTAATATTCAATGCAGGTTGGGAGGTGTTTCCGTTCCAAAAGGTATCTGGCAACATATTCCTTACCCATCTGCGATTATCGAAAAAATCATCCATATCAAAGAAATCCTGTGTGCTCAGATTTCCAAAAGGTCTTCTTCTAAATTTTACTAGTGACATAATGTTCTAATTTATAGGTTATACAATAATTAAATTTATTTACATTACGAAAATACAATAGCGTAAAGGCTTTGAAAATGACCTCCGTCAGTATGACTTTTTTTTTGCTTAGTTCGTTACTATATATATATATGCTACTGCAAAGGTATAATCCGTTCGAATTCGGTACAGGAAGTATCGAATAATAGGCGATTCTCTAAGATTTTTTCAAATTCTTCTTTTGTGGGTTTTATCAATATTTGGCTTTCTTTATTGTTTTTTTTTGCCAAGGTACCAACAGGCGTAATGAAATTGAGGTCAGTGAGGTTTTCAGGAAGTTCTGCACGTGCGAGAGAGATAATTCCTTCACCTTTATTAGAAACAACCCATACGCCCCATGCATCTTCATCGTATTTTGTATTGAGTATCAAGTGACCCTTAAAGGGTTTTAGTACTTGGCCTTGGCGAATGGCAAAAATGGTATCTCTTAAAGTAACCGAAGTGATAAGGGTATCTGCCTTTCTTTCAATCGGAAAGGATTGTTCCCAACTAGTTACGTACAACCTGTTATTTTGAAGTTGGAGCTCGGGGTCGGCTTCTATTTCCTCAGCTGTCAAACGTACTGAAAGCTCCTTTCTTTTAATAAATGACTTGTTGTCTACAACTAGAGAAACACTATCAGCCTTACACCAAAAAATTCCCTGATAGGACTTAGGAATATTCAAAATTGGTTCAATACCGACAGGTTGCGGTTCCCCAAAGACCACTGGAGGTTGGCACGAGTGTAAAATACAGAAAAAAGCAAAACATAGAATTAATCTGAACATATTCATTTTAAATAATTAAAGTTAAATAACCTTTCCTTCGCTCGTTTCGTTATTTTAACCAAACTAAGGGATGACGTATGGATTTAGGTAATGAAGATTTCAAAGTTCGCTAGATCTAAGGAAGTTAATCTACCGAAGCCTTATAAATTCCTGTACCATGTGCTCTAATCTTTCCATAACCAATCTTTCTGCTTACTATCTTTCGATCGTTTGTACATTAAGTTGGATTAAACTTCTGTTTTAAGGACTAACACTAATAAACCTATTCCTTCAAATATCTACGACTGCGCTCAAACTGATATTTGCTATACCATCAATTTTAGTTGTGTGAATGTATTCTTTGCTTAAAAAGTTTACATAGGAGGGTAATCCTTAATATCGATATAGTGCATTTACTTTTGAATACCGGTTTGGCATTTCATCTTTTTGCAACAGATAGACTTGGCCTCCGTTCAAAAATGTTTTTACCGCCGCCATGTTCAACAAGGAAACACTTGTAGGAAGCGGCTCCTCATCTATACGCACATGCCTTTTTTCTAAATCGTATATCCCCCAAATATCTGCTTGATTCTCTATGAAAAGTGTATCGATTTTACCTTCTAAGGCAGCCGGTAAAACTTGTTTTATTTCGGAGGTTGTCCTACCCGTCCCCTCATATTGCTTAAAAAGACCCATCTTTTCCTTACGCTCGGCATCAAATAATGGTTCCACTTTTTCCCAAGCCATTTCGTGAAGTAGAAATTTATCAGTTTCCGAAAGGTTACAGGAAATAGGGCGATCAAACAAATTCTTATAACTATTTTCCTTTTTATATATTGAAAACAAATACTCTTGGGTAGCAATTAGCATAGGAGGGTTCTGATCGCTTAACAGGGTGATAAGGCCTTTGTTCACAGCCCTGAAATATCTGGCCAATTCATTCTTTCTATCACGATCGGATTCTGCATGGCCATGGTACAAGGTCCTACCCCGCTCATCGGCATGGCTTTTGTACTGCAGGCTTTTCGGTTCATGGTCATAACCTACGCGTTCTTCCAAACGGGCAGGAATAATATCGTCGATGTTTACCTTGGTAACAGTATGACGCGTGTTTTGGTAAAGGTTGATGCTCTCCAGTTCCAATGCCAGCACGTAAAACATGCCATCTCCTGTGAACATGGGCAATAGCGACTTTAGGTAAAAACCGTTAGCTATATAGTTAAACTCCTTAAAATATATCGGTAGGGTATACGTTTCAAAAATAGCATCTGAACGGAAAATTGCTAACCCATCTAATCGGTGTCGCCAGAATTCACTGTCGCCCAGTAATTCTTCAATGGGAGCTAACAATGCATCGATTTTCCTTGGTCCCATTTCTTCCAGAGCTAATTTTTTCTTTACCACTTTCAACTGGTTTTTCAATTTTATTAGATCTTTCCCCTGTAAAACTTCTTCCCCTAAACGGTATGTGGGTATAAAAATAGAGATGCAGGTTTCACTGTGAACGGCATCCAACCTTTCAATATCATTTTTTGTAATCAATTCCATGTCTAAATATTTTCACAATACTATTTCAGCCAAATTAACAGGAGTATAACTTTTAGAGAATGACATAGGTCAGTACCGTATTTATTAGAACAATATTTACGAAATGAACTCAATGAAAAACGATAATCACAGTGGATAGGGCGGTCAAAGTGAGCCACCTCGGGCGGATGAAAGTGAGGATAGCAAATCAGTTGCTCAAAATCAATTCTATAGAGGTTTAAAATTACTGTTTATTTATTAGTTTTTTACGTGACCTTCTCCCGATACCTCGAACATACATGTAAGGTAAAGCTAGAGGTTATATGGATGCTAAGGGGACTAAGGCCATCGGCAAGAAAAATAGCCGACTTCAGAAAGAACAATGCCAAGGGCTTCAAGATGGCGTTCAGGGATTTCGTAGTCCTGCTCAAGGACTGGGACCTGGTATAGGGCGAGACCATTGCTAGACTCCTTCAAGATAAGGGCCCAGAACGCGCTCAAGAACAATTTCATCCAGAAGAAGATAGATCGCCACATCGATTATATTGACCGCAAAATCCAAGAGTACTAAGAACAACTGGAACAAGGCGACGATGATATCAACCAAGATATGATCCAGGACAAGATTGCCTATCAGGAGTCCAAACAAGAAAAATACCACAGCATATAAAAACTATTGAAAGAAAGCGGTGAAAGACAGATCAGCCTTCCCGATTCCGATGCAAAGGCAGTGGTACTGCACCGCAACATCGTAAACGTGGGCTACAATGTGCAGGCCAGATGCGACGAAAAACATAAACTCTTCGTCAACAAGGATACCTAGACCGTAAACGATACGAATGCACTCTCGCCCATGGCATTGGATACCAAAAACGACTTTTGGACGTCGAACATATGAAAACCCTTACCGATAAGGGATATACCACCGCCAAACATCTGGAGATATGTACCAACAACGGGATAACACCATACACCTGCCCAAAGATAAATTCCTCCCAACACAACGGACCCTATCCCATGGTTGATTTCGTACACGATACCGAAAAGGACAACTATACCTATCCCGACGGCCAAATACTTGCAATCAACATAACCGTTTACGACAATGTGGGGCACAGGGTCAAACATTACAAGAACCGACAGGCCTGCAAGGTATGCACTTTAAGACATTTATGCACCAAGAACAAAAACGGACGCTTAATAGAATGTTCCATTTACCAAGAGGCATTGGAAGAAAACAAAACAAGGGTGCAAGAAAATCCAGAATATTATAGGCTAAGGCAACAAATAACAGAACATCAGTTCGGTACTTTAAAAGACAATGGGGCTTCACCTATACATTGATGAGAGGAAAACAAAATGTACTCTCGGAGGTGAATCTGATAATGATATGCTACAATCTAAAAAGACTTGTTTCCATTGTTGACCCAAAAGTATTGAAAGACAGGATGAAACAGCTCCAACTTAAATTATCAGGCCCATTAGGCCTCTTTCAAGCCATTATATGCCACTTTCTATTTCAACAAAATCTTTGCCATCCACGAAAAATCATCTGTAAAACCCCAGGTACATGGCTATAAATCAAAACCAATCACTTGTTTTTATTCAACACAGGGTTTCTGCGCAGACTACTGTTTTGCTACATATTGACCCGTCCTGAAATATGTATACAAAAAATCAACAATAATTACCTACATGTAAATAGGCCAGCTTAGGGACGTAAGTCCTAATTTTTTTGAGATAATAGCGAGTGAAACGAAGTTTCACGCTGCAAGTCCCAAATCCTTACCAAACTAATCTGCTAGCGAGGTATCAAAGTACTTTTTT
>CALHVP010000213.1 GCA_938038975.1 uncultured Maribacter sp.
TTCGTAAAATAAACCAACAGTTGTTTTTACATTATCATTCCAAGCTAACTCATAAGAAACATTAGCAAGGTATCTACCACCTGCAGCAAAATCTGATCTAGAAACTGGAATATCAGAGTTCTTACCGTTTACAGTTTGAATTCCTCTCCATTGAGAACTGTTTTGTGAAGATGTACCATCAAACACTTTGTTAGATTCTCCATAAGCATAAGAAACTGTTCCTGAGAAACCATTTTCAAATGGCTTTCTAAGACTAAACGTAAGGTTTGTTGCATTACCACCTCCTGTGTTAGAAGCAAGGATAATTCTTTGGTAGGTATTATCTATAACTCCTCTTCTATCATAAAAAGGTCTATTATCTGCACCCGTATAATTACCAACTGGCCCTCCTAAATTTAAGTTTTGATAGTAAATATCTGTAATCACATCTGTATAAAGGAAATCTACAGATCCAATTAAGCCCCATATTGGAAGCTTTTGATCAACAGCGATGTTGTACTTAATTACCTGTGGTAATTTAAAATCTTCTGCAAGTAAATCAATGTTACCACCAACACCACCTGAACCTGGAGCAGGATCTTCAAACTGGTTGTTGATATCTGCAACGAAAGGCTGTCCAAACTCAAAGTTAAAACCACCTGTAATACCGTTGTTGTTATACGTACCACCTGGCCATACTAGAGGTAGTCTAGAAGTGAATATACCAATACCACCACGTACTTGTGTAGTTCTATCGCCATTTACATCCCAATTAAATCCAAGTCTTGGTGCAAAATGTGCAATACCTTGTACACCTTGACCAACTTTAGCGCCTTGTAAGTTTTTACCTTGAGCTTCTAATAATGGAATAGTTCTGTTGTTGAAATCATCATTTACAGCACCATCTCTCCAGTAAGGAATATCTATACGTGCACCTAAAGTTGCTTTGAAGTTATCACTTAACTGAATATCATCTTGTACATAGAAACCCGCTTGGAATGTTTTAAAATCTGCAGAACCAGCAGATTCATCACCTGTAACACCAGTACCTACTAAAGAATACCCATGCTGATATACATCTGCATCTTGTCCTGTTAAGAATTGGTTTAAACCAGAGGATAATAAATCTCCATCATCATTGAATTGGTCTTCAAAAGTATAATCACCATAGTTAAACGCAAAAAACAAGTTCTTGATATTAGCAAACTCTAAGTTAGCTCCTAAAGTAACGGTGTGCTTTCCTGCATAAATCTCAAAATTGTTAGTAATCGTGGTTAAATCTGTATTCAACAAGTTAGCTGTTGAAAATGGCTCAGAACCAAAAGAAATAGTACCACCACCATCTTGTATATCTACTGTTGGGAAAGGAGCTCCAAAAGGATCTCTGTCATCTCTAACAGATGTATGCGTTAAAATTAAATTATTTGAGTATTTAGTACCAAAAGTTGAGTTTAATTCTAAAGCTGTAGAATTAGTTACCGTAATAAAAGACTCGGAACCGTTAATAAAGCCAATATTTCTGTCACCAGAGTTTCTTGCCTCTAAATTATCTCCTTGCACATAACCATGTCTTAAAGATAATTTGTGGTTCTCATTTATGTTCCAGTCTAACTTAGCAGTAACCTTGTTACTTTCTAATGTTCTGGTATTATTATCAAATATACCAGGATTGTAACCATATGTGCCTTGCAAGAAACTACTTAAACCATCAAGATCTGCTTGCGAAGATCTACCATCGTAGTTGCTAATATTAAAAGGCTGTGGCGTTTCATCATCTTGACGCTCATAGTTTAAGAAAAAGAATAATTTATCCTTTACTAAAGGACCACCTACTCTCATACCATACGTTAAGGCAGTAAAATCGCTTACCCCTTCTCTTTCCTCATCATCTTCAACTAAAGAAGTTGGCGTCTTAGCTACTAAACTTTGATTTCTTACGAAACCATAAACCGAACCTTCCCAGTCGTTAGTACCTGATCTCGTAACCGCATTAATAGAACCACCTGAGAAACCAGATTGTCTAACATCAAAAGGTGCAATGTTAACTTGGAATGATGCTATTGCATCAACAGAAAAAGGATTTACCCCTGTTTGACCTCCATTTGTACCAGAACCAGATAAACCAAAAACATCATTATTTGCAGCACCATCAATATAAACTGCGTTATATCTGTTGTTCTGACCAGCTAAAGAAATTGAAAATCCGTCATTTCCTTCAGTAATTTGAGCTTGTGGTGTAATACGAACAAAATCCGCAATAGACCTAGAAGCAGAAGGCAATGTGTTAATATCTCTTTGAGATACATTTGTTGAAGACCCTGTTCTATTAGAACTAAAACCATCGTTAACAGCCGTAACAACAACCTCATCAAGTGCAGTTGAATTTTCGGACATCATTGTGTTTATTCTTTCTGTCTGTCCCAAGTTCAAGTAAACATTCTCACGAACGAACTCATTGAAACCTACATAGGAAATAGTAATTTTGTAAGGACCACCAACACGCATGTTAGGAATACGGTAGTAACCATCAAAATCTGTAATAGCACCGTAAACAGATCCCGAAGGAACGTGTAACGCTACAACATTTGCTCCCAAAAGTGGTTCTTCGGAAGCATCTGTTACCTTACCACCAATAGATGATGTGGTAACACCTTGTGAAAAAGCACTTGCAGCTATTAGTAAAGCAGCAAATACCATGTACATTTTTTTCATTTTCTTGAGTGTTTGTTAGTTTTTAACTTGCTGCAAAAGTCCTATATTTTTGAACTTCTAACGTTAAGAGAACGTTAAATCAGCCTCCTTAAAATTAAGTTAAAAAAAACAAATACCTTCCTGATAACAAAGAAGTTATCAAAAATTCTTAAAAAATAAAAAATAACCCAAATTAGCTCTTAAAATATTGCAGAAGTTGCAATGTAGATGCGTCATGATCAGCAATTTCTGAACGCTCTATATCTTTTAGTATAGTACCCGCCAATTGCTTTCCTAGCTCTACACCCCATTGATCATAGCTAAATATATTCCAAATAACTCCTTGAACAAAGATTTTATGCTCATAAAGCGCTATTAAAGAACCAAGTGCAGCAGGTGTTAATTTATCTATAAGTAAAGTGTTCGTGGGTTTGTTTCCTTCAAAAACCTTATAGGGAGCTAAGTTTTCTATCTCTTGTTTAGAGAGTTGTTTGGATTCTAATTCAGAAATAACCTCATCTTTAGATTTACCGTTCATTAAAGCTTCTGTTTGTGCGAAAAAATTCGCCATAAGCTTATTATGATGATCGATATCACCATGTAAGGAGTATTTAAAGCCAATAAAATCTGATGGAATTAATTTAGTCCCTTGGTGTATCAGCTGAAAAAAGGCATGTTGAGCGTTAGTTCCAGGCTCTCCCCAAATTATAGTTCCAGTTTCGTATGAAGTTCTATTGCCGTTTCTATCTACACTTTTTCCATTACTCTCCATAATACCTTGCTGTAAGTAAGCTGAAAACCTACTTAAGTACTGTGTGTAAGGTATAATTGCCTCTGTTTCTGCACCGTAAAAATTGTTATACCATACACTTAATAACGCCATGATGACCGGCATATTCTCAGGAAAATCTGCTTCCTTAAAATGAATATCCATTTCATTAGCGCCCTGTAATAATTCATCAAAATTTTCATAACCTACGGCTAAAGCAATAGAAAGGCCAACAGCACTCCATAACGAGAAACGTCCTCCAACCCAATCCCACATTGGAAATACATTATCTGCCAAAATACCAAACTCACTTATTTTTTCAGTATTCGTAGATACCGCTGCAAAATGCTTTGCGATATCTTTTTGTGTAGCAGATTTTAAAAACCACTTTTTAATGGTTGTTGCATTACTTAAAGTTTCTTGTGTAGTAAACGTTTTAGATACTACCACAAATAAAGTGGTCTCAGGATTTAAATCTTTTAATACCTCATGCACATGGTCCCCATCTACATTACTAACAAAATGGACGTTTAAATGATTTTTATAAAATTTTAAAGCTTCTGTTACCATCGCAGGACCTAAATCTGAACCACCTATACCAATGTTTACTACATCTGTAAATGACTGGCCTGTAAATCCTTTCTTATCTCCATTAATTATGGCATCTGTAAAGATTTTTATATTCTGCTTTACTTTATAGACTTCTGGTACTACATTTACACCATCAACGGTAATAACTTCATCTTCTTGCGCCCGTAAAGCAGTATGTAAAACCGCTCTGTTTTCTGTTTGATTTATAGCTTTACCATCAAAATAATTAGAAATGGCATCTTTTAACTGTACCTCCTTAGCAAGATCCAACAACAAAGAAATAGTCTCTTTCGATATTCTATTTTTAGAATAATCAAATAAAAAATTATCCCACTTTAATGTAAACTTAGTTGCTCTATCGGTATCTTTCTTAAACTGATTTTTAAGATGCTCCGTTTTTGTACTATTATAATGAGCTGTTAATTTAGCCCATGACTTTGTAGCTGTAGGATCTATATTTGGTAAAGACATATTATTTGTTCAATGTTATTAAATTCTCTTCTTCTTTTTCGAAAACCACATACTCAATACAATCCAATTGTTCCTTCAAAGGATTAATGTAGGTCATGTAAGCTGGTTTTATAGCATCTGCAATAGGCTCTGCTGCTGGTAATTTTTCACGAAGAGGATCTACTTGTGAACCATTTTTCCAAAAGCGGTAACAAACATGCGGGCCTCCGGTATTTCCTGTCATACCTACCCAGCCAATAACGTCTCCTTGACGCACAAATTCACCTTTTTTAACCTTTTGCTTTTTCATATGAAGGTACTGCGTACTATAGGTACCGTTGTGTTTTAGTTTCACATACCTACCATTACCACCTCTTCTTGTAGATTCTGTTACTGTCCCGTCTGCTGTAGCAATTATTGGAGTGCCAATAGCAGCAGCATAGTCTGTTCCCTTATGAGGTCTTACTTTATACCCATAATAAGCAATTCGTCTCTTTAAATTATATCTCGATGAAACCCTGTAGCCAAATTTTATCGGCGCTTTTAAAAACGTACTCCTAAGGTTATTCGCTTTTTGATCAAAATAATCGGTGATTTGTTTTAAAGAATCCGTCTCATAGGCAAAAGCATAAATAGGTTTTCCTTTATGTTCAAAATAGGCAGCTTCTATAGGCTCAAAACCGGCATAAATACTATCGTTAATATATCTTTCTTTGTAGACTATCTTAAACTTATCTCCCTTTTCTAATTTGAAAAAATCAATAGTCCATGCGTAAATTTCAGACAAACCAATTGTAACTGCATAATCTACCCCTAGCGTGTCCAAAGATTGAGAGAGGTTATTTTCAATAATACCAGCTACTTCTCTTTGAACATATTTAATTTTTTTTCTACTTGTGTAAGCGAGAACCGTATCTCTTAAATCTACTACAGTATAGTTAATTTTATCATTCTCATAAATAAAGAACTGGGTAGTTTGTGTCGTGTCTTTAGATTTTAAGATAACATATGGCTTGCCAATTTTGATTCTTTTTACATCAAACGTATCTTTGAACTCCTCAGCAATTTTAACAATTTTAGGGTAATCGACCTCATGATCTATCATTAATTTACCAAAACTATCGCCTCGTTTAATGGTATCTCTAAGGACTGCGAATTCCTTTAAATTAAACCCGTAAGTTTTAGGAACCGGTTTAGCAAGGATTGGTACTTTAGTAAATTCTCCTGATTCTTTTTTTTGTTCTGTTTTACAAGAAAAAAGCACTATAAGTGCCAACAAAACGCCCAAATATTTTTGCATCACTTCTATTTACTATTTTTCAGGATTAAACATATGGTCTACCCATTGTTTACCCCAATCGTTTAACTCCTGTTTTGAATATATCTCTGGAAAAAATATTACTTTTTGAAAACTTGGAGGCAAATATTCTTTCCAATTGGTTCCTCCGGTTGCTTCTATACTACTTCCTTCTTTACTAAGGTAACGATGTGCAGAACCCATATGCATTAAAGGCCAATTAACATTCGCATTCAAATCCATTGCCTTTAAAGCCTTTATCAGGTTTTCGTTCTCCTTATGAATTTTAGGCAAATCCAAATACTTCTTATAGATATTAGTCTCCTCCAACTGTCTAGCTATACGCATTAGCCTTGGGGTATACCTATATTCAAACTGCTTTAATGTTAAGGTTTTCTCCCCTGTAGTGACATCAGTGGCACCCTTTTTCCAGTATATATTTTCGTAGAGTTCCTCTATGGTGTTTTCTGATGAGAAGGAATCTCGTTTCGTATGATGAACCAAATATTCCATTCCTGTTGCATAGATCTCTATCATTCTGTATTGAGCAGACTGGAAACCGCTGGCAGGCAACAAGGCCATTCTATATTGTAAAAATTGCTCTCTTTCCATTCCTTTAATCATAATACCAAAAGATGAAACAAGGGCTGTGTAATAGCTATTTATACGTCTTACTTTTTCAATAAAAAATTCCAGTTTTTGCGATTTATCATCTACCAATTGTTTCTGCTCATGAAGAATGAGTTTAAAATACAATTCGGTAATCTGATGATACATGATAAAGATTTCTTCATCAGGAAAGTGTGTGCGGGGTACTTGAAGACTCAATAAAGTATCTAAGTGAATATAATCCCAATAGGTAAGATATCGTTGGTAGAGGAGACCATCTAAATAAGAGCTTAAATCCTGACCTGAATCTTTGTATTTATCTCCAAGTTTTTCAATTTGAGATTTAATACGCTCATTTTCCTCCATACCTGCTTAATCCATTATTATTTTAAACTGATGCTTAAGACCATTATAACCATCTATATCTGCTTTAATAGAACCAACGGCTAAATCTGCTTTTATACGAATAGGAATTTTATTATCATCATTGGACACCCAAAGTGATAAAGCCTCCTCTTCTTTAAAAACTCGACCAGACTGCACCAAGGGTCTAAACTTAAGACATTCTACATTACCATATTTGGTATTTATGATCTGCTTACCTAAGTATTTCAATTTGAAATCAAAGAAACCATCATCATCATACAGTAATTTTAATTCTATACTTTCTCCTTTTACCAAATCCTTTGCATCAAAATGGTTTCGTAAAAAATAGAAGGCTGATATTAAATCATGTATATCGTCTTGAAACTCAAAATTAAGCTTTTTCTCGTTTTTCTTGTCATTTAAGACAGCTTTGTCTTGATCATGGTCAAAATTTATTTCAATATCCTTCGTATAACCACCTTCATTAGTTTTTCTGATAAATTTATAGGGTTTTCCATCCTTTATATCAAAGTAACTTTCATATTTATCATCTACCTTAAAGAAAATACTTGCGAACCCCGTAGTTGCTCCGTGGCCTACTACACGGTGTACAGACTTGTCCCCAATCATTGCGCTTTTCACATGTAGCGTTGCATAGCTAGCATTTAGAAAACCATAATGTAGCCTAAACTTTAGCCACTCACCAGGCTCAAATGCAGGCTTTACGTCTTGCGCCATTCCAATGGCTCCAAAAACAAAAAAAATAAGAATAATAACTCTTTTCATACCCTATGGTTTACAGTAAAAATAATGATTAGCTACATCTAGTACTATCATAAACAATATTTATACCAAAGTATTGTATAAAAAAAGCTCGGCTTAAAAACCGAGCTTTTCCTAAATAACCAACCAAACTTTAAATTATGAAAAACCAATACTTAAAGTTGCAAGGGAACCACCCCTTACTGCCGTAAAATTAAACCAAAGAAAGTAATCCAATATAGCCTTTAACGTACTTTAACGCTCACCTTAACACTAATTCACAATTCATCATGTTTATTGGGAATTTCTTAAGAAAAACTATTATCAAACGAGCTCTAATAATTAGAATGAAACAATAAAAGCTGCGATACAACTACTCAAAACCAATAACCGATACTAAAGAAAATATTGGAACTATCTATTTCTGGTGACCAAGAATAAATTACCTGTACGGGACCTAAAAAAGACTCCCAACCATAACCTATACCATAACCAGAAAAATTTGGCGCTGTAAACCATTCTCCTGTTCTAAATAAATCATCGTCTACATTTGCGAAATTCGCAGCACCTAAAACATGGTGTTTTGGTGCAAATTCAAAATCTAACCTGCCATATGCCTTTACATAACTGTTTCCTGGCAAACTTAAAAAATCATACCCATAAAATGGAACGAAGTTATTTATCAAATTCGTGCCAAAACCACCAAGAACAAAGTCAAAAGAGGAAACACTAGAGGTGCCAAGTTTAAAACCGCCCTCGGTTTCTATATTCAAGGAAAGATTATCAAGAATAGAAAAAGCTGCGCCCATCCTAGCCTTAGATACTGAAAAATCCTTAAAATTTGAATTAAAATCTGATGACAAAAGATAATAATGAAAATCTCCCTCGAAGAACAATCCTGAAGACGGAAAATACTTATCATCATAAGTGTCATATTTCAACCCTGAAAACACGCTGAAGTAATTGCTTTTTTCAAAAAAAGTTCTTCCTTTAGAATCATTAATTGGCACAATAGAAGAAGCTGCAATGCCCTCATTTTCTGAAAGACTGCCCAGCGTCCTTGTACTATACTTTAAAAATTTATGCTCCCCCCCAATAGTAAAAGCGAATTCTTGTTGAAGGACTGTTTGTAAATATATCTGATTGGTGAAATCTGTAACACTCAAATTAATATTGTTAATATTAATACCTGAGGGTACTTCAAAATTATCGGTAATTACACTAAAACTAATCTGCTCCTCAAAATCATTAAAACGTGAGTTTATTCCTAAACTCCAATAACTTCCCTTATCTATATAGTATTCGAAATTATATCTAACATTATCCCCTAATATAAAATCCATAGAGGCTCTATCATCAACAAAAAACAAGTTCTTTTTTGTAAAATTTAAAATTGCAGCACTTTTATATAAGTCATCATAATGTGCACCTACTCTAAATAAAGCAGTACTAGAGGATTCATCTAATCGCAATATCAAATCTTCTCCTGCACCATTTGAAAGTAATTTATATCTATTAGATTCAAAATTACCTGTAGCGCTAAGATTACTAATACCTTGTTGCAGCTTATTAAAAGTCAGCGTTTCTCCCAGATTAAACCTAAGCTTCCCTTTCACATAACCTCTTGTATGCTTATTATTCCCTTCTATCAATAACCTATTTATTGTAATAGAGTCATTTATTCTAAAGGGAGATACAAACGAAGCTACTTTAGGTTTAGTAGATGCATACTGTTTTAATTCGTTAAATTTTTCGATGGCAGCCACCTCACCTAACTTCATTATTTCATCAACCTTATTAAACTCTATAACTGTAAATTCATCAATTTTTGGCTGAATGTAAATGTCCGTTGCAGCTGATTTTTCTACCATATCTGCTGCACTCTGGAAATTATTAATCTGCAATAAAATTTCTGTAGCTGAAAGTAAAGACTCTCTATTTGAAAGCCCTTGCTGTACATCTATACCAATAATAATGTCAGCTCCCATTGCTCTAACTTTTTCAATTGGATAATTATTGACTACACCACCATCAATGAGTAACTTACCATCTAAGATTAAAGGCTCAAAAAGTGACGGTAAGGTTCCACTAGCCATTATAGCCTCTGGTAGATAGCCAGAATTTAATACCACCTCTTTTCCATTCTCAACATTGGTAGCAATACATACAAAAGGAATAGGTAATTCTGAAAAATCATCTATATCCTTTACATGATATAATATACGTACGAGTTCACTGTAGATATTTTGACCTCCAGAATATGCTGGTGGTACCGAAACCTTAAACCCATCAAACGGAAGTGTTAGCGCATATCTCTCGGAATCTTCTTTCTCATAAAAGGTTTTTGCACTTCTAGGTAAATTATCTTGTATGAGGTTAGCCATATCAGTAGCCCTAAATATGGAATCTAGTTGATTAGCGGTATAACCAGATGCATACATTGCGCCAATGATTGCTCCCATACTTGTACCTCCTATAAAATCTATTTTTATACCTGCTTCTTCAATTACCTTTAAAGCGCCTATATGTGCTAATCCTTTTGCTCCACCACCACTTAATACCAACCCTATTTTTTTATCTGTATTGTCAGAATCAGTTTGCGCTCCTACATCCCATAAAATTAAAAATGCAATGGCAAGCATAGATAACCTTATCCACGCTTTAGGTTTTATAATATGCTTAATGAAAAGATTCATACACTTTCTTTGCTTTTGAAACTCCTACCACTTCAGTTAAACTAGCCATAGTCGCCTCTTTGATTCTTTTGACAGATTTAAAGCTTTTTAAAAGATCTTTAGCTGTTTTTTCTCCAATACCATCTATCCCTTCTAGTTCTGAACTAATTGCTGCCTTACTTCGTTTATTCCTGTGAAATGTTATTCCAAAGCGATGTGCTTCATTTCTTAATTGTTGAGTAATTTTAAGGCTCTCGGACTTTTTGTCCAAATATAAAGGAATAGAATCTCCAGGAAAGTAAATCTCTTCTAAACGTTTAGCAATACCAATAATTGCAATTTTACCACGTAAGCCTAATATATCTAAACTCTTAAGAGCTGAGGACAATTGCCCTTTACCCCCATCAATTACAATAAGCTGCGGTAAGGATGCTTCCTCTTCTAATAATCGTTTATACCTTCGGTAAACAACCTCTTCCATAGAAGCAAAATCATCTGGTCCTTCTACAGTCTTTATATTATAGTGTCGATACTCTTTTTTGGATGGCTTGCCATCTCTAAAAACAACACAGGCGGCTACAGGGTTACTACCTTGTATATTACTATTATCAAAACACTCTATATGTCTAGGTTCTGAGGACAATCTCAAATCCTTTTTCATTTGGGCCATAATCCTGTTGGTATGCCTGTCTGGATCAATTATTTTAATTTGATTAAAACGTTCTTGCCTAAAAAATTTAGCATTACGCTCAGACATTTCCATTAACCGTTTCTTATCTCCCAATTTTGGGATAGAAACTATTAAACCAGATGGGACTAAAACTCTAAAAGGAAGATAAATCTCCTTAGATTCCGATTTAAAACGCTGTCTAATTTCTACAATTGCTAATTGTAGTAAATCCTCGTCTTCCTCAGATAGTTTCTTTTTAATTTCCATCGTATGAGAACGAACAATAGAACCATGCGATAACTGTAAGAAGTTAACGTAAGCAAAAGCTTCATCTGATATAATAGAAAAAACATCTACATTACTAATCTTTGGATTAACCACTGTAGATTTTACCTGATAGTTTTCTAAAACATCTATTTTTTCCTTTATTTGTTGCGCCTCTTCAAAACGCATTTCTTCTGCTAACTTTTTCATCTGCCCCTTAAAATATAGTAAGGAAGATTTAAAGTTACCCTTAACTATTTCTCTTATATCTTGTATTTGACGCTCATATTCCTCACTTGACTGTAAATCCTCACAAGGTCCTTTACAATTTCCTAAATGATACTCCAAACAAACTTTGTACTTGCCATTCTGTATCTTTTCATGTGAGAGATCATAATTACAAGTTCTTAATGGATATACGCTCTTAATCAGGTCAAGTAACGTTCTTACCGTTTTCATACTGGTGTATGGTCCATAATATTCAGAACCATCCTTAATCATTCTTCTTGTTGGAAAAAGTCTTGGAAAACGTTCGTTTTTCAAACAAATCCAAGGATAGGATTTATCATCCTTAAGTAATACGTTATAACGAGGCCTGTATTCTTTAATCAAATTGTTCTCTAATAACAACGCATCTGATTCAGTAGGAACAACAATATGTTTTATAGCATCTATTTTCTTTACCATGACACGAGTTTTCCCATACTCGTGGTTTTTGGTGAAGTAAGAACTTACTCTTTTCTTCAAATTCTTTGCCTTACCTACGTAAAGTATAACATTATTGGTGTCGTAAAATTGATAAACACCAGGACCGTTTGGCAAAGAACTTAATTGAACGTTAATGGGAATTTGAGACATACAAATCTTCTAATATAGCTTAATGATAATATAATTCAAATTACTCAGTTTTTCTAAAAGGATTTAATCATTTCGCATATTTAACGCAATAAACTTTTTTTGAACAGTCACACAATTAGAGTTCTGACTATTTTGAATCCAACCGATTATAGTTTTAGGAAAAATACACCTTATACACCTATTTTTAACTTGCTATTTTTATAGCCTCTTTACAGTCATAACCTCAATTAAGTAGCTCTTTTTTTATCAAGTCCTCAACAAGGTTCTCAGATTTTAAATTTTCAGCAACATTAACTATAAATTTTCAAATCTTACCATGTATCACAAATACTTGATATTCAATTGAATACGTAATTATCATAATTTGTAAATGTTAATTTTTTATAAAAATTATGTATTTCGTCGACAAAAAGATGCACTTAAAAGATGTTTATTCTATATTTAGGGTATAATTAAACCCCGAGAACATGGAAAGCTATATAATCACTTTAGGAACTTATTTGATACTAATGTTGTTCTTCAAAGTCTTTTTTGCAGTAGCAGGCAAAGAGTAACTTACTCTTTATTAATACGACCATTTATTCTCCAACTATGTTGAAGAAAACATTGCGTGAAAAATATAGTACGCTAAGAAGGGCATTTACTCCTGCCTTACTCTCTTCACAAAGTATATCAATAGCCAATAAATTACTCGAATTACCTGTCTGGGAGTTCGAATTTTACCACCTGTTTTTACCCATACATAATAAAAAGGAAATAGATACTTCTGTTGTCCTATCCATATTACATGGGAAAGATAAACATGTAGTTATTCCAAAGGTAGCTGAATCCAATTCCTTAGAGCATTTTCTATTAACAGATAATACAAGATTAAAAACAAGTAAATGGGGTGTTCCAGAACCAGTAGATGGTATTATGATTGATCCAAAAAAACTTGATGTGGTGTTTATTCCTTTGTTAGCTTTCGATAAAACGGGTAATCGTGTGGGCTATGGGAAAGGATTTTACGACACATTTCTCTCCTTATGTAGGGAAGATGTTGTGAAAATTGGATTGTCCCTTTTTGAGCCTGAAGAAAAAATTACTGATACACATCAAAGTGATATGCCTTTAGATTTTTGCGTAACTCCAGGTGCTATTTACTCTTTTCCTAAATCTTGAAGCTTATCTCCGAAATCGTTTACGGGCGAATTTAAATCATTTTCATTTTGTCTAAAAGCCCTTTTGTTAAACACTAATAATATACCAACACCGGTGCTAATAACAGTATCGGCGATATTGAAAACAGGTTCAAAAAACCTAAAATTTCTACCTCCAAAATAAGGCACCCAATCAGGCCAGGTAGTATCTATCATCGGGAAATATAGCATATCTACAACTTTTCCGTAAAAAAGCTCTCCATATGGTTCATCTGAAAATAAAGTAGCAACCTCATGATAACTCTCATTAAAAACCAAACCATAAAAAAGAGAATCTAAAATATTACCAAGTGCCCCTGCAAATATTAAAGAAACGGCAATAGTCAAAGTCCTAGGTGCGTTTTTACGAACAACATCGTACAACCAATACCCTATTCCACAAATAGCAAAGAGTCTAAAAACAGTTAACACCAGTTTTCCTATACTATCCGAAATTGGTAATATATCGCTAAGTTTAGCACCCCATGCAGCACCTTCATTTTCTATGAATAAAATTTTGAACCAACTAAAAACGGCAACAGACTCGCCTAAAACAAAATTAGTCTTAATATAAATTTTACTCCACTGATCAATAATAAGAATGAGTAGAATAAGAAGGGCGGATTTTTTTAAGTTCATGTGCTTTTAATGTGGAGCAAAAATAGAAATATTATTTCAGTTTACTTATCTCAATGTTTCCAGTTACTGTAGAAAGTATAAACTGATTATCACCCTTAGGAATTCTATCACTTATTACGTTACCATATTTACTGTGTGCCTTTACTTCTCCACTTTTGGTAGACAGCAAAATATCACCGCTTTGTGTTTTTACTTGCACTACTGCAGATACCTTCTGCAACTCACATAAACCATCAGATAAAACGATATTTAAATCTGAATAATCTCCTGAAGCAAAAACGCTTGAATTAGTTCCAAAAATCGCCACGTTTTTTCCATTAGGAAGTATTATGTGTAATGCAATTGAAACTACTTTATGTGCACTAAGCTTATCATTAGGGTTAATGAAGTTTGACCTAAAGCCAGTCCCAATCATTAAAGTACTACCTTCTTCATATACAGTTAATTCTAAATCTTTACTATACTCGCCTTCTATTTGCGCAGCAACTTGTATTTCAGGCACATCTGCGGTCTCTAAAACGACCTCAAAACAGTTAGTAACGTCAATTTGAACTAAGGTGATTGATGGGTCTAAAATTGTTTTTTCTACTTGTATTTGTGATACCGTTGAAACGCTGGTAAAAAACAATATAGTAGCCACAAGTAATCTCAAAACTAAAGTGTATTAAAAATCGCCCTTAAGGGCGCTTTATTTATGATTGCATATTTTTTGCTTCTATACTCAAGGTGGCGTGGGGAACAAGTTTAAGTCGTTCCTTATTTATTAACTTACCTGTAACCCTACATACCCCATACGTTTTATTTTCTATACGCATTAAAGCATTTTTCAAATCTCTTATAAACTTTTCTTGACGTATGGCAAGTTGTGTATTTGCTTCCTTACTCATGGTTTGGGAACCTTCCTCAAAAGCCTTAAATGTTGGTGAGGTATCATCTGTACCATTGTTACCATCATTCATATACGAACTTTTAAGTAGTGCTAGGTGCCCGTTCGCTTTTACTATCTTTTCTTCAATAAGGGTTTTGAATTCGGCCAAATCCTTATCTGCATATCTAATATTTAAATCTTGTGCCATTTCTTAATGTTTTAAAATAAACAATTTAGTGTTCACTTCATCAAAAGCAACTTCGGTGCCATTCTCTACGCTTTCCTCTAAATAAAGTTCCGCTGTTAGTGTTTCTGCCTTTATATAAGCTAAATTACTATGAACCGCTTCTTCTACAAAGCCATCCTTCTGTAACTTAATAACAATTTTATCAGTAACCTCAAAACCAGAATCTTTTCTTAGGTTTTGAATACGGTTCACTAACTCTCTTGCTACGCCTTCTTTTCTCAACTCTTCATTAATGGTAACATCAAGAGCCACAGTTATTTTACCAGAACTTGCAACTAACCAACCTTCAATATCTTGTGAACTTATTTCTACATCCTGTAACTGTAAAATACTGTTTTTATTTTCTATTAGTATAGATATTTCGCCCTTCTGTTCAATTTTTTGGATATCCTCCTGAGTAAAGCTATTAACAGCAGCAGCTACCAACTTCATATCCTTACCATATTTTGGGCCTAGCGTCTTAAAATTAGGTTTTATACGCTTTACCAAAACACCAGAAGCATCATCTAAAAGCTGTATTTCCTTAACGTTTACCTCAGATTTTATTAGGTCTGAAACAGCAAGAATATCATCTTTATCTTGTTCATCTAAAACCGGAATCATAATTTTTTGTAATGGCTGTCTTACTTTTATTTTCTCTTTTTGACGTATTGAGAGCACCAGGGATGAAATGGTTTGAGCCTTATTCATTTTCACCTCAAGACGTTTATCTATCAATGCAACGTCTGCTACTGGAAAATCAGATAAATGCACACTTTCAAACGATTCTGAGTTAGTTGTAGCCGTTAAGTCTCTATACAATTGATCCATAAAGAAAGGTGCAACTGGAGCGGACAATTTGGATACTGTCAATAAACAGGTATACAAAGTTTGATATGCTGCAATTTTATCCTGTTCATACTCGCCTTTCCAGAAACGTCTTCTACACAAACGAACATACCAATTACTTAAATTTTCTTGTACAAAATTAGAAATAGCTCTAGTAGCACGAGTAGGTTCGTATGCCTCATAAGCCGTATCAACCTCTTGAATTAAAGTATTAAGTTCAGATAAAACCCATCTATCTATCTCTGTCCGTTCCGCAACTGGAATCGTTTTTTCAGCAAAAGCAAAAGCATCAATATTTGCATATAAAACAAAGAAGGAATAGGTGTTATATAATGTTCCAAAGAACTTACGTTTCACCTCAACAATACCTTCCTCGTCAAATTTTAAATTATCCCATGGATTGGCATTACTAATCATATACCATCTTGTGGCATCTGCACCATGCTTATCCATAGTTTCAAACGGATCTGCAGCATTGCCTAAACGTTTAGACATTTTTTTACCTTCTTTATCCAGTACAAGCCCATTAGAAACAACATTCTTGTACGCTACAGAATCAAAAACCATAGTTCCAATGGCGTGAAGCGTATAAAACCATCCGCGGGTTTGATCTACTCCTTCAGCAATGAAATCTGCAGGAAAGGATTCACCATTATCTATTAAATTTTTATTCTCAAAAGGATAGTGCCATTGAGCATATGGCATAGAACCGCTATCAAACCAAACATCGATTAAATCACTCTCACGCTTCATAGGTTTTCCCGTTGAAGACACTAAGGTGATTTGATCTACTATATTTTTGTGTAAGTCTATTTTTTTATAATTTTCTTCAGACATGTCTCCTACAACAAAGTCCTCAAAAATATCTTTTTCTAAAACCCCAGCAGCTACAGCTTTTTCCATTTCAGATTTAAGCTCGGCCATAGAACCAATCATGATTTGTTCTGTACCATCATCCGTTCTCCAAATAGGCAAGGGTATTCCCCAATATCTAGATCTAGAAAGGTTCCAATCATTTGCATTTGCCAACCAGTTTCCAAATCTTCCTTCTCCTGTAGACTTAGGTTTCCAATTGATAGTTTGGTTTAGCTCAAACATGCGGTCTTTCACTTCGGTTACCTTAATAAACCAAGAGTCTAAAGGATAATACAGAATAGGCTTATCCGTACGCCAACAGTTTGGATAGCTGTGCACATATTTCTCTACCTTAAAAGCTTTGTTTTCTTCTTTTAATTTTATTGCAATTTCAACATCTATTGATCTTTCGGGTGCTTCACCGTCCTCATAATATTCATTTTTAACATATTTACCCGCGAACTCTTTAAGTTCTGGTCTAAACTTTCCTTGTAAATCTACTAAGGGTACTGTATTTCCATTTTCATCCAAAACCAACATTGGTGGAATTTCAGGAACAGCAAGTTTAGCAACCAAAGCATCGTCCGCACCAAAAGTTGGAGCTGTATGAACTATACCTGTTCCATCTTCTATTGTAACAAAATCACCTCCAATAACACGGAATGCATTCTCTGCATTTTCATAAGGCAATACATAATCAATCAACTGTTCATATCTGATGTCGATTAAGTCTGCTCCTTTAAATTCTTTAACAATATAAAATGGAATTTTTTTATCTCCAGAAGTATACACTAACAAATTAGGTTTCTCTTCTACCTCAAAAAATTTGCCAGAAAACTGTTTACTTACCAAGTTTTTGGCAAGAATAGCATTCATTGGCTCAAAAGTATACTGATTATACGTTTCTACTAAGACATAGTCAATTTTAGGTCCAACCGTTAATGCTGTGTTAGAAGGTAAAGTCCATGGTGTTGTAGTCCAAGCTAAAAAATAAATAGCACCTTCATTTTGCAAAAAGTCTGGTAATGATTCTTCTACAGCTTTAAATTGAGCCGTAACCGTAGTATCAGTGACATCTTGATAGGTACCTGGTTGGTTCAGTTCGTGAGAACTTAAACCGGTACCTGCTTTAGGAGAATAAGGTTGAATCGTATACCCTTTATAAATAAGTCCTTTATCGTAAATCTGTTTTAGTAACCACCAAACAGATTCCATATACTTGGATTTATACGTAACATAAGGGTCCTCCATATCTACCCAATAGCCCACTTGCTCTGTCATGGCATTCCACACATCAGTATAGCGCATGACGGCTTTTTTACAAGCTGCATTGTACTCCTCAACAGAAATTTTAGTGCCAATATCCTCTTTAGTAATACCTAGTTCCTTTTCAACACCTAGTTCTATTGGAAGTCCATGCGTGTCCCAACCTGCCTTTCGCTTAACCTGATATCCCTTCATGGTCTTATACCTAGGGAAAATATCTTTGATAGTACGTGCCATAACATGGTGTATGCCAGGCATGCCGTTTGCAGAAGGAGGCCCTTCAAAAAACACATAACTATCCTTCCCTTCACGAGTGGAAATACTTTTCTCAAAAATGGCGTTAGATTTCCAATAGGATAATACTTCCTCAGCTACTTTTGGTAAATCCAATCCTTTATACTCTGCAAACTTCATAAGAAATGCTTCTAAGTCACTAAATTAAGGTTGCAAATTTACTAAATTAGCAGCTACAAATGTGTATTTGTTAGCGCTATCGCGTAAGCTATTTACTCTAAAAAAAAATATTATGAAAAAGATATTGATTCTAACGCTATTATGTTCGACTTTGGCTTTTGGTCAAACTACCAACAATAGCACCAGCAAACCTGTAATCACTAATACGGATAACCTTATGCTAATTGCAAGACCTGCACAGCTAGGCGATAATATATCTGGTACACCTTACGTAAAAGAAACATTCGCTCCAGCTAAAGTTAATGACTACCGTAAAACTCACTTAATTCGTTTTAATGCTGCACAGGATGAAATGGAAGTGAAAATTAATGGTGAAGACATAAGCATACTGTCTAAACTAGAGCAATACCATGTAAAACTAGTAGATGGCACTGGCTTGGAATATATGAATCTAAATTACAATAGTAATGAAACTATCAAAAATGGATATTTTATCCCTATTAAGACTGAAACAGAAGATGTAAAATTATTTAGAAAGCAAATTGTTCGTTTTACTGTAGGTAAAGCTGCTCAAACTAGTTTAGAACAGGATGTTCCATCAAAATTTACTTCTCAAAACGATAGATTTTTTCTTCAACTAAATCAAACAACAGCACTAACAGAAATACCATTTTCTAAAAAACTGTTCTTAAAAGAGTTTAACAAAAAAGACGTAAAATCGTTTTTAAAGAAAGAGAAACTAGACATTAAAAAGGAAGAAGACTTGATAAAAGTTATTGAATTTTATTTTAATTAACATAATTTATTTTTTAAGTATCTAAAAATCAATTACTTACATAATACAAGCCTATAAATTTTAAGGTTATCATCCAAAACCGAAATATATACGTATATCTTTACGAAATAAATAAACACTAAAAATTAACACAAATGAAAAAAGTAATTTTAGGATCTGTACTTATGTTAGCCTTGAGTATCTCGTTTGTTTCTTGTAGAGAAACAGCTGATAAAGCTAAAGATGCAGCAGAACAAGCAGGTGATGCAGTAGAAGCTGCCGGTGAAGATTTAAAAGAAGCTGGTGAAGGTGCAATGGATGCAGCTGGTGAAGCAGTAGATAGCGCAGCAGAAGCTACAACAGATGCTGTTGACTCAGTAAAAGAAGCTGGTTCTGACGCCGTTGATGGTGTAAAAGAAGCTGGTGCAGATGCAATGGACAAAGCAAAAGAAGTTGGTTCTGACGCAATGGATAAAGCAAAGGAAGCTGGAACTGAAGTAAAGGATGCTGCTAAAAGTGCTGCTGATAAGGTTTCAGACAAAGCAAACGAAGTAAAGGACGCGGTTAAAAACTAACCTATCTCCAATATTATTGTTTAAAGGCCCGATTTTATCGGGCCTTTTTATTTTAAAAATTATAAGCTATACCTATTACAAGATTAGTGCCAGGTGCTACAATACCCGATGAATAGGTTCTATATCGCTGGTTAGTCAAATTTTCTAGATTTATAGAAGTAACTAGCCTAGTGCCGAACTTATATTGAGATCTAAAATTCAAAGTATACCAAGAAGGTGAATACGGATTCCCATTACTATCAACTGCGTATATAAAATCTTTAGATATTTCCGATACCGCTAGGTTATCAAAAGTTCGTTCCCCATTATAATTTAAAAAAACATCAGTTTTTAATTTTTGATTTTTCCATACAACATGGAAATCACCAAAAGTTGGTGCTGCATGCCTTGCCGGTGTGTCAACACCTTCAGAATCCTCCTCAACTCCTTCTGTTATTGTAAGATTTGAAGAAATTGACCAGTAATCTGAAAGAAATGCATCCAATCCAAACTCAAAACCATAAACATATGCTTTGGCTGCATTCTGTATAGCCTGAACATTACTTAACTCTCCTTGATAAAGGAGTTCAGAATTCCCATTAAAAGAAAAATCCCTTCTCACTAATGCATCTACTAAATAAGTGTAGTACGTAGCTCCTTTTAAAACTAGCTTATCACCAAAGTTCTTTTGTACTCCCAATTCTACATTGTAGGCATATTCTGGTTCCAAATCTGGATTAGGCACAACAACAGATCCTGGTTCGGAATCAAAAATCTTACCTATATCATCAATATTAGGAGCTCTAAATCCTGTAGAACCGTTAAAAGTAATTTGCAAATCTGCCTTTGGAAACCAACTAAACCCTACACTACCTGTTAAAGCACCTGTACTTAAATTGGTATCATTAAAAGGAAAAGAATAAAAGGTTTGGTCAAAAATAGCGTCTATCCATACGTGAGAATAGCGTAATCCAGACATTAATGTGAAATTTGGTTTTATTCTGTACTCGCTATTTACATAGCCAGCTAAAGTTTGCCATGAAGAATCATCAGGGTGTCGTGTTGGTGCATTGTCAATTACATTAGTTGCAATATTTGTATCTGTTGCAAATGAGTACACCTTGTTATAAATGTATTCTCCACCATAGTACAATCTAAAGTTCCCTATTTTTTTATTCTCTAAATCGACATTAAAGTTGAAAGCATCCACTTTTTCATTAGTACTGTTCAAAGTAACATCTTGAAAATCTCGATTATTCCTGCTTTCTTCAAAACGCTGATACGCGGTTGTTAGTTTTAACCCATCGTAAAACTTACCATTTCCTTTTTTGTTCACTTGTACGTTGCCCATAAACCATTTCTGTGGTCCATAAAACCACTCTGCTGAACGTAGCCCTAAGCCATCGCTAGAGGGTCGAATTAGCCTATCATATCTAGAATAATCTGTTGTTTCAGAATAAAATATCCCCGTACTCAAATCCCATTTCGCATTTGGTCTAAAACGCACTTTCTGCATAAAATTAATTTGACCATATCCAGTAGACACCTGCTTTCTTGGGTTTTCATTTGACACTAGCTCATCAGCACCATTCCTTTGTTGTACAAAAGAGTCTCTTAAATATGAGTTAGGACCGTGATTTCCCATGACTAAATCCTGAAAACTACTGTAAGTAATATTCGTTAAAGAAGCCCATTTTCCATTTCCAAAACCTACCTTACCATTTACAGTGCTTTCCAAATTAGCTGATGAAAATCTGTAATTAGCAGCTCCATTAATTTGAAGACTATCATTTTTACTTAATTGTGGTATTTGCGTATAAAAGTTCATAACCCCGCCAATTGCATCACTCCCATAAATGACCGATCCAGGACCAAATATAATTTCAGTGTTTTTTATGGTAAAGGGATCTATGGAGATTACATTCTGCAGATTACCTCCCCTAAAAATAGCATTATTCATACGTACCCCATCAACCGAAAGTACTAGTCTATTTGTTGAAAAACCTCTTATCATTGGGCTTCCACCTCCTAATTGGCTCTTTTGAACAAAAACTTTACCACTATTTACCAATACATCTGCCGAGGTTTGCGGAGTTGTAAAAGCTATATCTCTAGCATTAATTGAAGCAATTTTATTGGGTATATCTTTCTTCTGCTGCTCCCACTTAGAAACAGACATAACTACCTCATCTAATTGCTCTGGTTTAAGTATTAAATATACCTTGTAGTCTTGTTTTCTTATGGTTGATTTGGTTGATTTCAATAGTTCATAACTCACGTGTTTAAACGTGATTTTTTCGTTTTTTGAAAAGGTTGAAATATCAAAATATCCATCAAAATCTGTTAATGCCACCTTAGATTTGTCAGAATTATATATTGCAATATTTAGTATGGGCTCACCAGTATCAGCATCCACAACTTTTACCTGCTGAGACTTACCCACCAATACAAATAGAAAAATGAAAAAGAAAACACCTTTTTTCATATTAATTAAAAACTTCATTTAGAATGGCTAGTGACTTTGGTTTCCTAAATCCTTGTAAATGTAACTCGAAATAAAGGACTATTGATTTCAAAACCTCTAGACGCTCTAGCTTAGTCATTTTAACCAATTGTAACTCATCAAAATTTATGCCTAAAATCTGTTTGAATTGATCTAGACATTTACCGCTAATAATTGGGTTCAAAGAAGGTTTAAAAACAAATTCCCCTTCCAAAAGGTCAAAGTATGGAGCTTCTAGATTATTGGTATCTGGATAAAATCCTAAATATTTACTTAGTACCATTAAGAAATACAAATGAAAATTAGCAACTTCATCATTCATATCTAACCATTGTAGCGCTGTTTCTACGTAATTAAACAGAGGTACATTCACCTCCTCTTCATGAATGGCATTTCCCAACATTTCTGCTAAAAACATAGTGAGGGCATTTTTTGCAACTTGGGTATGTAACGTTTGGTAATGATAGCTAACCTTAGCCTCCTTAATACTTTCTAAAGTGCCCTTGTTTCTATGGCTAGCAACTATTTCTAATTGTGTTAAAGGTTGAAAGTACGCTGTTTTTAATTTTCCTTTTTTAGATGATAAGACACCTTTTAGCAAATACGATTTTAAACCATCAGAAATAGTAAAAGCTTTAACTATAAGACTAGTATCCCCATATTTTAAGGAGGTAAGTACTATAGCCTTTGTGGTAACTTGCATAGATAGAATTTCTGTAGAACAAATATAAGATGAATTAAAACTGTCTCCAGATTTTCATGGGTATCAATAAAAAAATCTGCAAGAGAAAAAAGCTCTTGCAGATTTTTAAATCATAATTAGGAAATCGTTAAATAACTCCTTGTGCTAACATTGCATCTGCAACCTTAACAAATCCAGCAATATTTGCACCTTTTACATAATTACAATACCCATCCTCATCTTTTCCATACTCTATGCAGGAATCGTGAATATCTTCCATAATATTTCGCAATCTTTCATCTACTTCTTCACGACTCCAACTAATACGTAAAGAGTTTTGCGACATCTCTAAACCAGAAGTTGCAACACCACCAGCATTAGATGCTTTTCCAGGAGCAAAAAGAATTTTTCCTTCGTGAAATTCATGAATTGCTTCTGGCGTAGAAGGCATATTAGCACCTTCGGCAACACAAATACAACCATTTTTAACCAGCACTTTCGCGTGCTCCCCATCTAATTCATTTTGGGTAGCACAAGGCAAGGCAATATCACATTTCACGTCCCATGGTGTTCCACCTTTATGAAAAGTAGCGGAACTATATTTGTCTACATATTCGGAAATACGACCCCGTTTATTGTTCTTTAATTCCATTACATAGGCTAACTTATCTTCATCAATTCCGTCCTTATCAAAAATATAGCCTTGAGAATCTGACAAGGTTAATATTTTGGCTCCTAAGTGCAATGCCTTCTCTGCGGCAAATTGTGCAACGTTTCCAGATCCAGATATAGTAACGGTTTTACCTTTAAAATCCATCCCTTTTGTTTGCAACATACTTTGTGCAAAATAAACAGTTCCATAACCCGTAGCTTCTGGACGAATTAAAGACCCACCCCAAGAACGTCCTTTACCAGTAAGTACACCCGTAAACTCGTTTCTAATTTTCTTATACATTCCAAAAAGGAAACCAATTTCCCTAGCACCTACACCAATATCTCCTGCAGGAACATCTGTATTTGGACCAATATGTCTATTAAGTTCCAACATAAAAGCGTGGCAAAAACGCATAACTTCATCATCTGATTTTCCCTTAGGGTCAAAATCTGAACCACCTTTACCACCACCCATAGGAAGCGTGGTTAAGCTATTCTTGAATACTTGCTCAAATGCTAAAAACTTTAAGATACTTGCATTCACTGTTGGATGAAAACGAAGACCTCCTTTATAAGGCCCTATAGCAGAATTCATTTGAATACGATAGCCACGGTTTACATGAATATCCCCATCATCATCTACCCAAGCAACCCTAAAAGAAAGTAACCTTTCTGGCTCCACCATTCTAAGAAGAATATTCTTCCCATTGTAAATTTTATGTTTTGCGATATAAGGGATTACCGTTTCTGCAACTTCCTGCACCGCTTGTATGAACTCTGGCTCATGACCGTTACGGGTCCGTACCTCATCCATGAATTGTTTTATTTTTGCTTCCATAGGACTATTTGATATCTATTGATGTTAGTGAATTCTAAATATATCGGCAAAATTATATTATTATTATAATTTATCGCGTGATTTTTTTATAATTCTACATATTTGTATTGATTTATTTCCCTACTATTCCCAAATTAGCAAAAACCGCCAATATAAATCATATTAAAAGTATAGGTTCTACCCTATTGCCTGATCTAAATCAGCAATAAGATCGTAAGCATCTTCGATTCCTACACTTAGGCGAATTAATGCATCTACAACACCACTTTTCTCTCGTTCTGCCTTTGGTATACTTGCATGTGTCATACTTGCCGGGTGGCCTGCCAAGCTTTCCACGCCTCCTAGAGATTCGGCCAAAGTAAATACTCTTAATTTTTCAATGATTCTAATAGCGTCTTCTTTACTGCTTCCTTGAGGAACAAAAGAAATCATTCCTCCAAAATCATTCATTTGACTTTTTGCAATCCTATGATTTGGATGGTTCTCAAATCCTGGCCAATACACCTTCTCTATTTTAGGGTGTTTCACTAAATATTCAGCTATAGCTTTTCCATTCTCACAGTGTCTTTGCATGCGGACATGTAAGGTCTTTATTCCGCGTAGCACTAAGAAACTATCCATAGGCCCGCAAACCGCACCACTTGCGTTTTGTATAAAATAAAGCTGATCAGCCAATTCTTTATTTTTTACAACTAATGCTCCTAATATTACATCTGAGTGTCCACCAAGGTATTTTGTAGCAGAATGCATTACTATATCTGCGCCCAAGTCTAAAGGGGTCTGTAAGTAAGGAGTTGCAAACGTGTTATCTACTGCCAATAGAATCTGGTGCTTCTTGGCAATAAGAGAAACTGCTTTAATATCAATAATATTCATCATTGGATTTGTAGGAGATTCTACCCAAAGTAATCTGGTATTAGCAGTAACATATTCTTCAATTTTATCAACGTTTTGCATGCCAATAAAATGAAAGTTAATTCCAAATTTTTCAAAAATTTGTTTAAATAATCGGTAGCTACCTCCATAAACATCATTGGTAGAGATAACCTCATCTCCAGGTTTTAATAATTTAATTACAGCATCTATTGCTGCGAGACCACTACCAAATGCCAAACCATAATTGCCATTTTCTATACTTGCTAAGGAACGCTCCAAAGCTGTCCTAGTTGGATTAGCACTCCTAGAATAAGCGTATCCCATATGCCCTCCAGGCGTGGTTTGAGCATATGTTGAAGTCTGATAAATAGGAGGCATGACGGCACCGTAACCTTTATCAGGCTGTTGGCCACCATGTATCGTTTTACTATTAAATTTTAATTTTTGATTACTCACATCTTCTATTATACTTTCAAATGTATTGTTATCTTTCGAAGAATGCAATGAAGCCTTATTTTTGCTCTACTTAAAGCCGTTTATGAAAACCCGTTCTATTTGCTTCTTTTTAGTTTTTCTCGCATTTAGTTGCTTAAAAGATGATGCACTTACATTTGAAGCAATTACCTATTCTGGAGATACCTGTGCTGATTGCACTAAGGTAAAAATCACGATTCCAAAAGCCTTAGGAGACGCCAAAATTAATAAGGTTGTTAATAATGCTCTAAAAGAAGAACTCATTTATGTGTTAAATTTTAATGATGAGCAAGATGCTGTTGAGATTGAGACTGCCATACGTTTATTTGGTAAAGGTTATACAGATTTAAAGCAACTTTATGCAGAAGAAGCTACACCTTGGGAAGTAAAAGTAAATGGGTCTGTTTCTTTTGAAGATAAAGAAATACTAACGATAAAGTTAGATTCCTACCTCTTTACAGGCGGGGCACATGGTTATAATACAACCCACTATTTAAATTTTGACAAACTAAATGGAATTGAATTAAACACAGAGGATCTGTTTAAAAACACTAGTGATTTTGAGAAATATGTTGAAACTAAATTCAGACTACAGGAAGATATTCCAGAAGGTGGTGATATAAACAGTACTGGATTTATGTTCGAAACAGGGTCATTTTATCTTCCCCAAAACATTGGTTATACTAAAGAAGGAATACAGTTTTTTTATGAACAATATGAAATAGCTTCCTACGCAGATGGTCCAATTATTATAACCATTCCCTATTCTGAATTAAATAAATATCTGGCATTTAATCCAAGTCAAAAATAGTTTTATACCATTTTGCGCAATGCAAAAATAGAACCTAGGTGTATTCCTTCATGAAAATTATTGAAGCTGATTGCATCTTGCACATTATTCAAGGTTACTTTCGCACTAGTTGTATAAGGCTTAAACCCCTTAAATAGCCCTGCTTCATAATCCTTAGCAGTCGATTCTATTGTTGACACTAAGATCTCTTTAATCTGCTGTATTTCATCATCGGTAGCTGTACCGTCTGGCGTAGTTCCTTTCATAAATTTTGACACCAATTCATCCGAGACTTTCATTGGTACACCGCTAAATTTATAAACCAAAATTTGCTGCGTAACTACTACATGAGCAATGTTCCACCAGATATTGTTATTAAAGCCTTCCGGGATTTTTAATAAATCGTACTTAGGAGTGCTCTCCAATATTGCTAATAGATTTTTTCTGTTTTGCAAAGTAATTCCAAGCTCGTTCTTCAATGGTTACGAATTTAAATGAATGCTAAAAATAGTACAATTAATGATATTTAAGTTTCTTTGTATTGTTATTAGCAGAAATGTCTCAAAAAAGAAAATATGTTAGATAAAATGTACGAAAAATTCTCAGAAAAGAGTTTAAAACAAGCTTTAGTAGTCTATGGAGGACTGCTTATTTCAGCTATTGTTTTACCTATTGTATTTTTCGTTGTTGAATATTTTTTAAATGGTAAAATTCACTTTTCTAATATTATGATTATTTTTTTAGTCATTATTTTATGGAGTCTATTTAACATTAATTATTTAAAAAAAAGAGTAAAAAACCTTTGAAATTTTGCTGAGAGCATAGCCGAAAATCTGTTGAATTTCCTCATTTAACTTATCATAGCCTAATCAATATTTTAAAAATGAAAAAAATATACCACCTTAGTAGCTGCTCTACCTGTAAACGCATCCTAAAAGAACTAGAACCTTTGGATGACTTCGCCTTACAGGACATTAAAAGTGAGCCTGTCACAGCTAGTCAATTGGAAGAAATGAGAGGGTTAACAGATAGTTATCTATCATTATTTAGCAAAAGAGCAATGCTTTTTAGAGAACGTGGACTTCATGAACAAACTTTGGTAGAAGAAGATTATAAAAACTTAATCTTAGATCATTATACCTTTTTAAAGAGACCCGTAATCTTAATGGATTCCGCTATTTTTATAGGTAATAGTAAAAAAACAACAGCTTCCGCAAAAGAAGCTATTCATTCGTGAACAAAAGAACACTTGCTATTTTAGCTGCTATAGGCGCTACTAGTATCTATGGAGTAAACCATACGATTGCAAAAGAAGTTATGCCCAATTTTGTGCAACCTTTAGGCTTTATTATTCTAAGAGTCCTTGGTGCGGCTATATTATTTTGGATTGCTTCATTCTTTGGCCCTAAAGAAAAAATACACAAACGAGATTACCTGCGAATGGCCCTTTGTGCACTTCTAGGAATGGGGTTTAATATGCTAGTATTTTTTAAAGGCCTATCGCTGTCCACGCCAATTAATAGTGCCGTTCTTATTACTACAACGCCAATTATCGTTCTAATTTTATCCGCAATAGTCATCAAAGAAAAAATTGAGGCTCGTAAAATCATTGGAATTGGAATTGGACTAGTTGGCGCTTTAGGTCTTATCCTCTTTGGGTCAGAAATACGACAAGATGCCCCAAATATTCCATTGGGTAATTTCTTAATTCTTCTGAACTCGGTCTTTTATGGCTCTTACTTAATTGTAGCCAAAACACTAATTAGTAAGTACCACCCTTTTACCTTTATGAAGTGGTTATTTACATTAGGAATTCTTATCTGCCTACCTTTTGGGTATCAAGAATTTACGGAAATTGCTTGGAACACACTACCTTTTGAGGCTATTTGGCGTATCGCTTTTGTAATTATTGGCACCACTTTCTGCACCTACTTATTTAATATTTTTGCCCTTACACAACTTAAAGCATCTACATTAAGTGCATTTGTCTATGTGCAGCCTTTAATAGGCATCACATATGCAATAGGTACAGGGCAAGATAGTCTAACTACGGTTAAAATTATTGCTGCAAGTCTAGTGCTTCTAGGAGTGTATTTGTCAAGTAAAAAATCTGGTAGCACGGTAAAAGCGCCCTAGTCTAAAAAACGTATGTTTGAAATTTTAATTCTCTACCCTTATGAAACACAGTACCTAAGGTATTAGCTAATAAGATTCTTAGGTTTTTTAGTGAACTTCCTGGTATCCTCCTTCGTTAGTATGCGAAAACCTTCTCCTTTTTCCACATCTTGAAAGCGCTTTAAAAAAACATCAGTCAATCCTGTAAGCTTACGCGTTTTCAAATCCATCCAAGCACCCATCATTTCACAATGAGCAAAATTCTCTCCTTTATGGTTATAAAAGTTATGATGAAATTCAAAGAACTGAGCGTCTTCACTTAATCCCATAATCTCCATAGAAACTCGTACAGGCTTACCAGGAAAAACCTCCTTGAAATAATAAATATGTTCATAAAAAACCACCGGTCCAATTTCGTGTTGGGACAAGGTCTTTTGATCAAATCCCATTTCCATTAAAACAGCCATACGGGTATGACTCATATAATTTAAATATGCCGAATTGGCTAAATGACGATTTGCGTCAACATCACTCCATCTAATTTCAAACTCCTTTAAGTACATTGTTTTATTTTTTTGCTATGCGTGCATAATACTCGATAAAAATAGTATAGTTTTGAAAGACAAGTGAACAAATACTATTATTTTTCATTTTTTAGTCATCATTTTAATCGGAACACTATGTCTACTAAACCTGCTTTTATAAAAGAACTTTCTCTACCTGCTATTGCTGCTCCTATGTTTTTAATTTCTGGACCTAAGCTAGTGATAGAATGTTGTAAGAACGGAATCGTTGGAACCTTCCCAGCATTAAATCAGCGTACTAGCGAAGGCTTTGAAGAATGGTTAATTGAAATAAAAGAAGCATTAGAGCATTTTGAAAAAGAAACAGGTAAGAAGGCTGCCCCTTTTGGGGTAAATCTGATTGTTCATGCAACAAACCCAAGATTGGAAGCAGATGTAAAACTCTGCGTAAAACATAAGGTACCCGTTATTATAACCTCATTAGGAGCAGTATCAACCGTAGTAGATGCTATACACAGTTATGGCGGTGTTGTTTTTCATGATATCATAAAAAAGAGGCATGCAGAAAAAGCTGCTGAAGCTGGAGTAGACGGGCTTATTTTAGTAGCAGCAGGAGCTGGGGGACATGCGGGTACTATAAACCCTATGACCTTGGTAGCCGAAATTAAAAAATTCTTTCACAAAACCGTTATTCTTTCTGGATGCATTAGCACTGGGCGTGATATTGCTTCAGCCTTACAAATGGGAGCAGATTTAGCATATATGGGGACTCGCTTTATCAATACGGAAGAAAGTAAAGCATCGCCTGAATACAGAAAAATGATTATTGAAGCTGGTGCCAGCGATGTGGTGTATACAGCTTCTATCTCTGGAGTGCATGCCAACTTTTTAGGTGCAAGTTTAAAAGCTGCGGGAATTACAGCCGAAGACTTAAAAAAAGATGTAAAAATAGATTTTGGAAAAGAATTAGACACAGAAGCTAAGGCTTGGAAAACTATTTGGTCTGCTGGACAGGGCTCTGCACTAATAGAAAACAACCCTCCGGTTTCGCAACTTGTAGACAACTTAAAGAACGAATTTAAGGCGGCCATTGAAGAGCAAATAAAAAAATTGGAAACCTATCCTAAGTAAAGCTCAAGTGTCAAGTTTAAATACAAAACTGATATTTGACTTAGGCTTGCTTAGTCTCATTAGTTTCTTGTCTCTAAATTGTCTAGAATTCCCCTCCGAATAAAAAACAAGTATTTTACCTTGCCATTATTAAAAAAATCACCCTATAAATGCCGCTTATAAACTCCAACTATAATCCGCCATATTTTTATAAAAACGGACATCTATCTACAATTTATGCAGGACTTATTCGTGAGGTTAAGGGTCTTACACAAGAAAGAGAACGCATTACTTTACCCGACACAGATTTTTTAGATTTAGACTGGAGTTATACTACAAAGCCATGTTCTAAAGCGGCAATACTATTACATGGTTTGGAAGGTAATGCTCAAAGAGCATACATAAAAGGCAGCGCAAAAGCATTAACTAAAAATGGCTATGATGTTTGTGCAGTAAACTTTAGGGGCTGTAGTGGGGAACCAAATGCTACCTATCGTTCTTATCACTCTGGAGCTACAGAAGACCTCAAAGCTGTTATTAAATATATAGTAACGAACAAATCATATTCAAATTTATATTTAAAGGGCTTTAGCCTGGGTGGAAATTTAATTTTAAAATACCTAGGTGAGGGTAACACTATTCCATCAGAAATTAAGGGTGCCGTTGTAATCTCAGTTCCTTGTCAATTGGCAGATTCTTTAGAACAATTACTTACGTTTAAGAATATAGCATATGCTAATCGTTTTAAAAAAAATCTAATTAAAAAACTAAAATCCAAACAAAAACTATTTCCTTCTAAAATAAGCGATGCTGATATTAAGAAAATTAGTACTCTAAGGGATTTTGACGATGTCTATACAAGCAAAGCACATGGCTTTAAAGATGCCATGGATTACTATACCCAATGCAGTAGTTTACAGTTTTTAAAAAACATTACTATTCCTGCTCTAATTATAAATGCTCAAAACGATTCGTTTTTAGGCAAAGCCTGTTATCCTATTTCCCAAGCTAAAACTAATACATCGCTTTATTTAGACATGCCCAAGTATGGGGGTCATGTTGGGTTTTATGGCACAGACAACCTTACGTATACAGAACGTAACGCCATCACCTTTTTTAAAGATTTGAATTAATCCAAAAACTCCAAACATACAGGGCTAGGCAAGGCTATTTCATGGATAAAAGTTAAGCCTCCATTTTCCTTATCTCTTTTATAAACGGTTATATTGTTACTTCGTTGATTGGCGACTAAAAGGAAGTTGCCACTGGGGTCTAAATTAAAATTTCGAGGCCAATCCCCTTTTACGGATTCTCTACCAACAAATGATAATTTTCCCGATGATTTATTTATACTATAAATGACAATTGTATTCTCTCCTCTGTTGGAACCGTAAAGATAATTTCCATCAGCAGACATCCGAATATCAGCACAGTAACTATCGCCCTTAAAATCTTCTGCTAGTGTAGATTTAGTTTCTAACTCAATATAACCTCC
>CALHVP010000214.1 GCA_938038975.1 uncultured Maribacter sp.
TTTAAAATCATTAATACAGCGATATCAAAAGGTATCCAAGTATCCTTTGCTTATTGCAATAGACGCAGAATGGGGTTTAGCCATGCGTATTGAAAATACACCGAAATATCCTTACGCGATAACGCTTGGAGCTATTAAAGATGATAATTCCTTAATTTTTGAAGTAGGAAGAAACATTGCAAAAGACTGTAAAGAAGCTGGTATACATTGGAATCTTGCACCTGTTTCAGACATTAACAACAACCCAAACAACCCTGTAATAGGATATCGTTCTTTTGGAGAAAACAGAGAAGAAGTCACGCTAAAATCAATAGCCTATGTAAAAGGCACAGAAAGTGAAGGTGTATTAACAAGCATTAAACATTTTCCCGGTCATGGAGATACTGCAACAGATTCTCATTTAGGCCTACCAATTATCAACAAGTCCAAGACAGAACTTATTGCGAATGAATTGTATCCTTTTCAACAACTAATTCATGAAGGTATAGATAGTATTATGGTGGGACATTTGTCTGTTCCTGCACTTGCAAACGGAAAAAGTACGCCATCAAGTATTTCAAAAGAAATCATTAAAAACCTACTTCGTAATGAAATGAAGTTTAAAGGAGTGGTAATTTCAGATGCTTTGAACATGCACGCCGTATCTAAAAATTATACCGTACCAGGAGAACTTGAATGGTTGGCTTTTGATGCAGGAAATGATGTGCTTTGTTTTGCTGAAAACACAAAAGAAGGAATTTTCAGTATTCTGCAAAATGCTAGCCCGGAACAAATTAATGAGAGTTTTGAAAGAGTATGGAGCGCAAAAGAAAAAGCAGTCCATACAGAATCAAAAAACAATACCATAGCTTACAGTACAAAAGAGCTAAATCATAAAATTGCAGAAAAAAGCATCACCCTCTTAAAAGGGTTAGATACTGATATTGAAAAGTTTAGAAATACTAATTTTTGCACACTTACTTTTAAACGTTTTGACACAAATGAAACTCCTAGTGATATTGTTAAATCATTAGAAATAATGAAATCTGAGGTTTTAAGTGAAACTGAAATATTACTACTACTTACACCTCCTCAAGTAAAACCAGCAAATAATTTTGGCTTTATAAAAGAAGAAATAGATTTTATCAACGATGTATTAGCCAACAAGAACGTAGTGCTGTACCATTATGGAAATCCATATGCCTTAACACATTTTAATATAGAAAAATCAGTAGCCACAGTAGTAGTTTATCAGGATTTTAAAGAATTTGAAGATGTGGCAACAGCTCACTTTTTGGGGCAACTAAAAGCTGTTGGTAAACTACCGTTTAAATTGAATGTATAAAGTAAAAACCTATGCCCCTTCTAACACAAAGCTCCTTATATGAAAGTTTATAAAATCCTTGGGCTCATGTCTGGCACCTCCTTAGACGGTTTAGATTTGGCATACTGCCACTTTAAACAAGAAAAAGGGATATGGACTTATGAAATACTTGAAACTAAAAGCATTTCTTATGGTAAAAAACAACAAAAAGAACTTAAAAACGCAATCCATCTAGATGCTGAGGCGCTTATCCAATTACATAACCAATATGGTACATGGCTAGGAGAAGAAGCGAGCGGTTTTATAAAAACTAAAGAGTTAGAAGTAGATTATATTGCAAGTCATGGGCATACTACACATCATAGACCTGAGCTCGGTTTTACATTACAAGTTGGGTCTGGACAGCACCTTGCAAACATCTGCGAAAAACCGGTAATCTGTGATTTTAGAACTAATGATATTGCATTAGGAGGACAAGGAGCACCTTTAGTACCCATTGGAGACCAACTTCTTTTTAGCGAATATGATTTTTGTTTAAATCTAGGCGGAATTAGCAATATCTCTTTTGATGTAAAAGGTAAACGAATAGCTTACGACATTGGATTAGCAAATATGATACTTAATTATATTACCCGTAAGATAGGCTTAGAGTATGATAATGGTGGCGAATTAGCAAGTTCAGGAACTATTAATCCAGCAATGCTTAAAAAATTAAATGATTTAAAATACTACTTACTACCACATCCAAAATCTATTGGATTTGAGTGGTTTTTAGAAGAAATAGTTCCTATTGTAGACCACACCATAGATAGTACTCAAAATTTATTACACACAGCAGTGCATCATATTTGCGAAAAAATAGCCCAACAAATACATCAGAATACTAAACTATCTGGTCAAAGGGTGTTAGTAACGGGAGGTGGAGCTTTAAACACCTTTTTAATACAAACACTAACTAAAAAACTTGGCACAGAGACGCAGGTTATAGTTCCAGAAAAAACAATAATAGATTTTAAAGAAGCCATGGTTTTTGCATTTATGGGAGTCCTCAAGGTAGAAAAACAAATAAATGTATTAAGCTCTGTAACAGGTGCCAAACGGAATTCCTCCAGTGGAGTACTTTATTTACCTAGCTAACGATTTGAAGAAGTTCCCTTACGAGCTTTGCGGTGGTTTTGATCTAAATAGAAGAAAAAGCGTAGTGGACAAAAAACCACAGGTGGCCAAACCTACAAATAAAGGCCATACCGTATCCAGCACAAAACTACCAACAAATAATGAAATTGGTATAGATAAAATCGTAGAAATAAAACCTGTAATGGCTGCACCAATACCTGCAATATGACCAATAGGCTGCATTGCAATAGAGCGCATATTACCCCAAACAAATCCTAAGCAAAAGAACAACGATGCCAAAAAGAAGAGTAAAATTGGCAAACTAGGATTAGCTTTCCCAAAAAACAGTACCACGTACGTTGATGCCACTAAAGTAAAAAGCATCAATGCATATAACGCTAATTTTCGCATACCAAAACGTAATACCAATGTGCCATTTAAGAATGTTGAGAATCCAATAGAAATAGCCAATCCAGCAAAAATATAGGGAAACGAATCTTTTAAATCATATTGACCTTCAAAAACATGCTGTGCTGAACTAAGGTATACAAGAAAAGAACCGGTTATAAAACCTGAAACCATAGTGCAAGCAACCGTCTCCTTATGTTTGAATATCTCCTTGGTCCCTTTTATAAAAATAGATATTGAAAAAGGAACTTTATATTCCTTCTTTAAGGTTTCGGTCTGTCGTTTCCAAAACCAAATTCCTACGACTAAAGCAAAAAAGAGTTGCATATAAAATATAGCCTCCCAACCCATAGTCTCTAAAATAATTTTACCAAAAGCGGGTGCAACTACAGGAACTAAAATAAAAAATGCAGTTACGAAAGACATAATTTTTGCCATATAGTCACCTGTATAGGTATCTCGTATTATAGAAATACTAACAGTCCTTGGTGCAGATAGTCCAATACCCTGCAGAATTCTCCCCACCACCATCCATTCTAAAGAAGGAGCTAAAACACATAATATACTTGCTGCAGCGAAAAGAGCAAAGCCTATATAAACTACCGGCTTTCTACCATAACTATCAGATAAAGGTCCAAAGAATAATTGCCCAAAGCCTAGGCCTAAAAAAATCATTACAATTAGTAATTGATTATCAGTAGGATCTAAGCTGTTAATACTTACACCTATTTCTGCTATTGCAGGTAATAACGCATCTATGGCTAAAGCAACAATAGACATAAGAGATGCCATCAATGCTATGAATTCAAAATTTGGTTTTACCTGCTCGTTTTGCATGGGCGCAAAAGTACTTCTAATTGCGTCCCTAATAAACTATTAAAAGTTGATTTTTAAGTTTCGATGGATATTGCTGTTCAAATATGTATTTTTGAAATAAATTTTAAGAGGTATGCTAATAATTGGAATCGCTGGCGGAACTGGATGCGGTAAAACGACAGTGGTAAATCAGATTATAAACGAACTACCAAATGAAGAAGTAGGCGTTATATCACAGGATGCTTATTACAATGACCTCTCTCATTTAACCCTTGAGGAGCGAAGGAAAACAAATTTTGACCATCCTAACTCAATTGATTTCAAATTATTAGAATCTCATCTAAGAGCTTTGAAATCTGGAGCATCTATAGAGCAACCCGTATATTCTTTCTTAGAATGCAATCGGACAGAGAAAACTGTACCTACACACCCAACCAAAGTGATTATTGTAGAAGGAATTCTGATTATGACTAATCCGGAAATTCGTAAAATGTTTGATATCAAAATATTTGTCCATGCAGACACAGATGAACGATTAATTAGACGATTAAAAAGAGATGTAAATGAACGTGGTTGGAATTTGGACGAAACATTAGAGAAATATCAGGCAGTTATAAAACCTATGCATGACCAATTTATTGAGCCAACAAAAGAATATGCGGATATCATCATACCAAATAACAAATACAATACGGTTGCCGTTGATATAGTTAGAAGTATAATCAATGAAAGACTAGCTGAAAATTAATGGGACTAAAAACACTTAGACAGCAAAAATGGTTTAAAATCATGACGAACATGTACGTTATGGTCTTGACTGCTTTCTTGGTATGGATGATTTTTTTTGACACCAATTCGTTACTCATTCATAACGAGTTAAAAAAAGAAATAGAAAAGCTTGAAAAAACGCAAGATTTTTTAAAAAAGGAGATAGCAAAGGACAAGCAAATTATTAGTAAGTTGTCTAGTAAAGACGAACTGGAGAAATTTGCACGAGAAGAATATTATCTCAAAAAAAAGAACGAAGAAATTTATCTAATAGAATATCAAGATAGTTTACCTAATCTTCCTGAAAACTAAGACCATTTTTATCTTTGGACAAATAAGCGTTCAAAAAATAGTACACTACTTGCGAGAAAGACTTAACCTCTTGCACTTTAAAACTTTAACGCTCTTTTACCATAAAGCCTTTGGTAATTTAACGAGTGTTAACAAAATCCTTTCACTCGCCTCATAAATAATTGTATTTTTACGCCCTAACTTATGTGTCATATGGGCAAGATAATTGCTATTGCAAATCAAAAAGGTGGCGTTGGAAAAACAACTACCTCTGTGAACCTAGCAGCCGCACTTGGCGTGCTGGAAAAGAAGGTTCTCTTGATAGACGCAGACCCTCAAGCAAATGCGACTTCCGGTTTAGGAATTAATGTTGATGAAGTTGAGATTGGAAGTTATCAATTACTTGAACATACAAAGACAGCAAAAGAAGCAATCATCTCCACATCTTCTCCCAATGTAGACTTAATACCTGCACATATTGATCTTGTCGCCATTGAAATAGAATTGGTAGACAAAGAAGATCGGGAGTATATGATGAAAAAAGCAATCGTAGGACTTAAGGAAGACTACGACTACATTTTAATTGATTGCGCACCTTCTTTAGGCTTAATAACACTAAACGCGCTTACAGCTGCGGACTCTATTATAATTCCAATACAATGTGAGTACTTTGCATTAGAAGGATTAGGTAAATTATTAAATACTATAAAAAGCGTACAACGGATACACAATGCCGATTTAGACATTGAAGGTATGTTATTAACCATGTACGATTCGCGTTTAAGATTATCTAATCAAGTAGTAGAAGAGGTTAAAAAACATTTTGGAGATATGGTGTTTGATACTATTATCCAACGTAACGTTAGACTTAGCGAGGCCCCTAGTTACGGAGAAAGTATTATTAAGTATGATGCCTCGAGTAAAGGAGCTACCAATTATCTAAATCTAGCGAGTGAGGTAGTTAAGAAAAACAAGCAGACAGTTTAAGATGGCAAAAGCAGTAAAAAAACAAGCATTAGGAAGAGGGCTTTCAGCACTGTTGAATGATCCAGCTAACGATATTAAATCGGCCTCAGATAAGAATGCCGATAAAGTTGTAGGTAATATCATTGAGCTTGATCTTAACTTTATAGAGGTAAATCCTTTTCAACCAAGGTCTAATTTTAATGATGAAAGCTTACAGGAACTCGCCACTTCCATAAAAGAACTTGGAGTTATACAGCCGATAACTGTACGTAAATTAGATTTTAATACGTACCAGCTGGTATCAGGAGAAAGACGTTTTAGAGCATCTAAATTATTAAAATTAGCTACGATACCTGCATACATACGTATCGCTAATGATCAGGAATCATTGGAAATGGCATTGGTTGAGAATATTCAACGACAGGATCTTGATCCTATAGAAATTGCACTTTCCTATCAAAGGTTAATTGATGAAATAAATCTTACTCAAGAAAAGCTTAGTGATCGTGTGGGTAAAAAGAGGTCTACCATTGCTAATTATATGCGACTTTTAAAACTAGACCCTATTATCCAAACAGGGATGCGAGATGGCTTCCTAAGTATGGGTCACGGTAGAGCCTTGGTAAATATTGATAGTAGAGAAGACCAAATAGCGCTGTATGAAAAAATAGTTGGGCAGAACCTATCCGTTAGAGAAACCGAAAATGCCGTAAAAGCATATAAGAATCAAACAAATACAACTCAGCAAGTAGTTAAAGAGTCACCATCTTTTATAAAGCATGGTTCCCAAGAACTTACAGAACGCTTAGCAGTTAAGGTTGCTATTAGCAGTAACGGAAAATCTAAGGGTAAGATTACTATCCCCTTTCATTCTGAAGAAGAATTCAAGCGAATAAAAAAGCTAATAACAGGTGCGTAAATCGTTTTACATAATTTTTGTTTGTGTATTCATCTGCTCGTTAGGTAGGGCCCAGGAAGAAGGAAGGCCTACATTGCAGCAGACAGATACTGTTATTAACAGTATACAAAAAGATAAGCTAGTTATCATAGATTCTTCAATCACTAAAAAAAAGGAAATAAATCCTTTAGCCCCAAGTAGAGCAGCACTTTTTTCTACAGTACTTCCTGGTGCTGGCCAACTTTACAATAGACGCTATTGGAAAGCCCCGCTAGTCTGGGGAGCTCTTGGAGGAAGTATATATGCATACTCGTGGAACAACGATAATTACAAAAGATTCAGAACTGCTTTTAAGAGAAGACAAGCTGGTTTTATTGACGATGAATTTTATGACCTTAATGATGATAACGTAGAAGGACAAGAACCTGATTTAGATGTAGGAGATTTAGAAAATCAACAAGAACGTTTTCAAGAAGATAGAGATTTATGGCTAGTAGTATCTATAGCTTTATATGCTTTAAACATTGTAGATGCAAATGTAGATGCGCATCTTAAACAGTTTAATATAGACGATAATCTTAGCTTTGATTTTCAACCCTATATGGACCTTAACCCAACTACAAATACTCCGAATTACGGGATGGCCCTAACTATTAAATTTTAATTATGAGGATTGCACTTTTCGGCTACGGAAAAATGGGACAGA
>CALHVP010000215.1 GCA_938038975.1 uncultured Maribacter sp.
AGCGCTTCTTTGCTAAAAAAGATAGAAGCATCCACCCTAAAAGGTAATGCAAAGAATAGGCTTCTAAGCGAACTTCAAAAGTTTTATATCCTTACCAATAGCATGGGTTGGACATTGGTCTATGAAGACATTCAAATAAAAGATTTTAAGGAACTGGAGCTTAAACCTTAATTATGCAGGTGTGTCTGCTAATGCAAGACCATCATCTATTAATTGTTCTAATTTGCTGTGTTTTTGTTTAATTGCTTCCAAATGGGTCTTAATTTCTAGAGCAAAATTAGTATCACCATTACGAACAGCAAGTTCATAAAGTTCAACGGATAGTAGCCAATCATTAGGAAACTTTTGTTTTACTTCATTAAAGACTTTATTTCTAGAAATAGTAGTGTTTGTTCCTTCTCTAAAATCTCGTATTTGTTGGTAATAGATGTCTAGCCCATTTTCTGAATTATTTGATTCGCTAGTGCTTGTTTGGCTAAGTTCATGGTCTAAAAGGTCAAAACTCTTTACGTCTGCGGGCCCATTATAAGCAGAAACAATATGTTCGCCTATGGCCATGTTGTATAATTCGGTATCTGATTTAAAAAGTGTTTTTCCTTGATGAGTAACTGTGCAATTTTCAAATGTGATAAGAATAATTTGACCTTGAAGGTTTCTAGTACCCGTAATGATTTTTCCACTTACATTAATATCGCCTTCAAAATCTAAGGTGATTTCTTCACCTTCATATATTTTATATGCTTTTAAATCCCTAGGGCTCATTTCTTCAATGGCAATATTTATTCCTTTTAAGCGACCTATTGGAGATCCAAATCCGGTAGTATGGGTATTTGTGTCTTGCCCAACCAATTCTTTTTCACGAAATGCTAAGGCCGATTTTCCTACGGTTTGGAAATAAACAGGTTTTCCTTCATAGGCTATTACATATTCAAAATTACCCGAGACTTGCAGCCCGGTACTAAGTTCTATCGTGCCTAATTCCTTTGAATGGATTAGTTTTTTAATACCTTTTAGACCCCCGGTGCGTAAAGCCATTGTGTTAGCAAAGTCTTCTAAAACCTGACTTAAAAATGCAAAATCTGGAGTTACAAATAGCTGAGGCTGAGGTTTTGTAATGTCAAAAGGGGTATGAGCAGCAGCAATAGAATAGGGTATTTTTTTAACTTCATCTGTCATGCACCAAGCGCTTTCGCCAATAGAAGATAGCAATCCAGCACCATAAATTCTAGGTTTATCAATAGAACCTATTAGTCCGTATTCAACAGTCCACCAATGGAGATTTCGTATCAAAGCCATTTCACTTGGTGCTCCCATATTGTCTTGTAGTTCTTCAATATGTTTTTCAGCCTTATCTATTTCTAATGGATCTGTACCTTTAGCTTCTTTAATGATAGATAAATGGCGTACTGCTTCATAAAGTTCAAAATCTTTAGCACTCGAAACTGCTTTGCATCCAATTTCTCCAAAACGTCTTAAGTATTCTGCGTACTCTGGGTTTGCAATGATAGGAGCATGCCCAGCACCTTCATGAATAATATCTGGCGCAGGAGTATATTCAATATGTTCTAATTGACGAATGTCTGAGGCAATAACAAGTACATTATAGGCTTGAAATTCCATAAAAGCAGCAGGAGGAATAAAACCATCTACCGCAACGGCAGCCCAACCCAAATCTTTAAGGATGCGGTTCATACCATACATGTTTGGAATGTGGTCTATAGAGATTCCTGTTTTTTGCAGCCCTTCTATGTAAGAGGTGTGCGCAACCGTAGTAAGGTAATCCACATTCTTTCGCATTACATAACGCCAAACCGCTTGATTTGTAGCGGTATAATCCGAATAGTTTTGTGGTTTGATATATTGCTTTAAATGCCCTGGTAATTTATCTAAAATGGGATTGCTCTCGTACATCATAAGTTAAAGCGTTTTAATTGGTTTGCCGTTTATATCAAATAAGGAGCGCATAGAAAATACTTCAGGAGAATCACCATGTGCTACATGATGTTCTAGTTTCTCTTTTACGATATCTAAAGTAGGTATTTCGCCAACTGGAATCCACCACATGACAAATTGTGATGGTTTGGAAAGGTCAAACCATTTCTTTTTATTTTTTAAAAAATAACTATGCACGGAGCTATAAACAAAAGTTTTGAAATATTCCATGTTCTCCCAAACACTAACATTGATAGCCATCATTTCATCTTGGAACGGAGATTCTATATAAGAAGCAGATCGGTTGTCGTCATCCGTTAAACGCCAAACAAAACCTTTACTTTCTTCTGCGAATTTATTTACAGGCTCTAGAAAGTTCACAAACTCTTTCATTGAGGGGTGATGTAAAGGAGCTTTAAAACGAGCAATATTTGCTTGTGCCAGATGAAACATAAAGTCATTTTCTATTAAAGATATCAATTTTGGTTATTATTTAATATATTGAAATATATAATAGGGATAATTCCTTTTATAAGTATTAAAAAAAGGAATTAGTTATATATTTAAGCTGAACTAAACCCGTAAAAAGGAATTCATATGTTGGAAAAATTAGATGCAATTGATCGTAGTATCTTAAAAATTTTAGAGAATGATGCTAAAACGGTTGCGAAAGCGATAGCTGAGCAGTTAGGTTTAACTAAGACCCCGGTTTATGAGCGTATTAAAAGATTAGAGAAGGAAGGATATATAAAAAACTATGTTGCCATTCTAGACACGAATAAAATTGAACAAAGTATTACGGTCTTTAGCTTTGTTTCTTTAGAAGCACAGAAGGGGAGTTTTATGGATGATTTTCTGGAGCAAGTTGGAAAATTTAAAGAGGTAACTGAGTGCTATGTGGTAGGTGGGGAATTTGACTTTCTATTGAAGGTGACTGTCAAAAATTTAGACTCATATTATCATTTTGCAAAAACAAAAATTGCAAGTCTTCCTAATATTGGTGCGGTAAAAAGTGCTTTTGTTTTAAACGAGGTAAAGAATAGTCAACATTTCCCGCTATTATAATACATATGTAATGCCTGAGAAAAGATAAAAGACTTTATTGTAACCATATGGTAGCTAATTGATAAGAAAAATAAATTTTTTATCATGTGCTGAACAAGAGCTGTTTTACATGGAAGCTAAAAATTTCAAAATGCAAGGGGTGCTGATGCCTTCATCGATCAAAACCCCTATAGCAAAAGAACAGGAAACCATTCTCATAACTTTTTGTAGGACAACAATAATAACACATAAAAAGGGCGGTCTAAAACTAGTTTTAGACCGCCCTTTTTATGTGTTAGCTATCGAACTTAATTAGCTACTAACCCGCTCGGAGGATATTGTTCCATAATTTGGGAAACAAACAACTGAATACGTTGCTCCTTTTTTTGAATATTTTTTGTGTTTGCTAAAGTGCCTTCGCCTTTACCTTGCCAAACCAATTGCTTGGTTTTAGTATCAATTAAATCAATATATAGAGACCCTTCTGTGCTCGTGCTGACCATGTTGCCGCCTCCCCAGCCACCAAATCCACCCCAACCAAGGCCTCCCATGCCCCATCCGCCAAATCCACCCCAACCCCAGCCGCCGAAACCGCCCCAGCCAAAGTTGTTGTTATAAATATCTACGCGTTCCTGTTCTTTAGTAAAAATACTAATTAGAATGTCTGGACTATCAGATTTTACGAATCCTCTAGCAGTCATTTCTGCTTCTACAGCTCTTAGAATACGCTTTTTATCTAAGTCAGAAATTTGTGCCTTGTCGATGCCTGTTTTGTAAAAAGCATACGATTTATACTCGCCAAAATTAGCCTTCTGATCATAATCAGATAGCACTCTAACAGATGTACAAGAACTTAGAAATATCAGGGCAAGTACCGGAAATAGGAGTAGTTTTAATTTTTTCATAGTATTTAGTTTTATAAATTATAGGGACTTTTTCTTTTCTTTTTTAAGCTTCAAAAATCATGCCGAACATATTACTTTTATTGTGTATTGGTTTTAGGGTCGTACCCATAAGGGCAGTGTCTGCAGCCACTTTCACAACAATATCCACGTTTTAGGTGATATTGTTTGGTAAAAACACGATACCCTTCTTCAGACCAGTAAAAATCGCCCTCTTCAACGGGAATAATTTTTTTCATAAAATGAAATCAACTTAATTATTGTTTAGATTTAATTCCAAATCTAAGTTCACGTAAAGGACTAAATTTACTTGTTTTATGTGGATAACCTTGATTCGATTCTTCAATTTTATGAGTAAATTAAGGCTATGCGCAGTTCGTCGGTATTGTTAGGAAGAAAAACCTAGATGTTTTCCATGCATAGTTTTAAGGTATATCTTTGTTATATTCAATAAGCGCTTGCGTATGATATTGGTTTTCAAACATTTCTTCTATAAAAATTATGTAGGTCTTTCCCTGTGGCCTTTCATTTTTCTAAAAAGTAAGTCATTTAAACAGGATGCTGTTCTCATCAATCATGAGAAAATTCACTTAAGACAACAACGAGAATTACTCATTATCCCTTTTTACGCTTTTTATATTATAGAATGGTTTTTAAGAGCAATCTGGTATATGGACACCTATCGTGCTTATCAAAATATTAGTTTTGAACGGGAGGCCTACCAGAACGAAAGCAATTCCGAATATTTGTTGATTAGAAAACCGTTCAGCTTTATTAAATACCTTTGCAATTGAATTAATTCTTATTGCAAAGCAAAAACCAACTCTTAAGTCTTCCTATTCTTAAAGAAAAGGATGTTTCCATTACCCTAAAAAGGGAAGATTTACTACACCCATATATTTCAGGAAATAAGTACAGAAAACTAAAGTATAACTTGGAAGCTGCACAAATGAAAGGTCATCATACCTTGCTAACATTCGGTGGAGCGTATTCTAATCATATTGATGCTCTTGCTTATGCTGGGAAGGAGAAAGGAATGCAAACCATTGGTGTTATCCGTGGAGAAGAAATAAAGGATGCTTGGAGTAGTAACACTACACTTAAAAGGGCAAGTGCAAATGGAATGGTATTTAAGTTCGTAAGTAGGGAAGCCTACAGAGAGAAAGATTCTGATGGTTTTGTGTCTCAACTAAGAAAAGATTTTGGTGATTTTTATACAATACCAGAGGGTGGTACCAATGCGCTTGCGGTTAAAGGATGTGAAGAAATTTTAGATTCTAATGATCAAAAATTTGATATTATTTGCACATGTGTAGGTACTGGCGGTACAGTTTCAGGACTTATTAATGCATCTAATACTAGTCAAAAAGTATTAGGATTTTCAGCGCTAAAGGGAGATTTTTTAAAAAGTGACATACGTAAAATGGTAAAAAAAGATAATTGGCGTTTAATTACCGATTACCATTTTGGGGGCTATGCTAAAATAAATATAGAATTGATTGATTTTATAAATCAATTTAAAGCAACTACAGATATTCCTTTAGATCCTATTTATACTGGAAAAATGTTATTTGGGTTGTTGGATATGATTAAGAATGATAATTTTGTTCCAGGAACTAATATTTTGGTTATACACACAGGAGGTATTCAAGGTGTTGAAGGAATGAATACGGTGCTGAAAAAGAAAAATTTACCTTTGTTAACGATATGAAAAAGAAAATTTTAATACTACTGGTTTTGACCTTTAGTATTTCGTTTATAGGATGTAAATCTAAAAAAAAGTATTCCGATGCGCTCCGGACTAAGAATGTGCTTGCTGAAAGTCAAAAATCTATTCCAACTAAAGATTCTCAAAAAAGCATTGAGGATACAACGCTTCCTGAAGACAGCGGTAGCTTTGTTACTTATAAAATTGACGATATCCCACATTATATAGCAACTTTTTCTAAGATTGCCCAAAGGGAGATGGAGGCCTATGGTATTCCCGCGAGTATAACACTTGCTCAAGGACTTTTGGAAAGTGGTTATGGAAAAGGCGAATTAGCCTTAAAAACTAATAATCATTTTGGAATAAAATGCCATACTGGTTGGCAAGGAGATTATGACTTCCATGATGACGATGCAAAAGGGGAGTGTTTTAGAAAGTATAACCACCCTATGTATTCGTATAGGGATCATAGTGTTTTTCTAAGTACGAGAAGTAGATATGCTTTTCTCTTTGATTATAAAACTACTGATTATAAAAACTGGGCAAAAGGACTTAGAAAAGCTGGTTATGCAACCGATAAGAAGTACCCTCAAAAATTAATTTACTTAATAGAAAAGTATAATTTAAGTGTATATGATGCTGCTGTTTCTAAATCTGTATATCAAAAGAATAAGCCTAAAATTGCACATGCCAATAGCACACATACGGTAAAGAAAGGAGATACACTTTATTCATTATCCAAGCGGTATTATGTTTCTGTAGATGAGCTCATGAAGCTGAATAAACTTAGAAATGCTAATCTTGCTGTTGGTCAAAAATTGATGATAAGAACTACCCAAATTAATAAGTAAACGATGATTTATAAAAGAAGTAGTGCTTTGTTTGCAGAGGCAAAAAAATACATTCCTGGGGGTGTTAACTCACCGGTACGAGCCTTTAAAGCAGTAGGCGGTGACCCTATTTTTGTTAAGGAAGCAAAAGGAGCCTATTTGTATGATGAAGATGGCAATAAGCTAATAGATTATATAGCATCTTGGGGTCCTATGATTTTAGGACATGCTTTTGAGCCAGTAATAAACGCCATTATAGACAAAGCCAAGAAGGGAACTTCTTTTGGTATGCCAACTGAAATAGAAACAGAATTGGCAAAATTAGCAGTGTCAATGGTACCTAACATTGATAAGATTCGGTTTGTAAATAGTGGGACAGAAGCCTGTATGAGTGCCGTTAGGTTAGCACGTGGGTATACGGGTAAGGATAAAATTATAAAATTTGCAGGATGTTATCACGGTCATTCGGATTCCTTTTTGATTCAGGCAGGAAGTGGAGCTGTTACTTTTGGTAGCCCTAATAGTCCAGGTGTAACGCAAGGAACAGCTAAGGATACATTATTGGCAGCATATAACAATTTAGAGGAGGTTAGCGCTTTAGTTCACGCAAACAAAGGTGAAATAGCCGCCATAATTATAGAGCCAGTAGCAGGAAACATGGGATGCATTGTCCCTACTGATACATTTATAAAAGGATTAAGAGAATTATGTACTGCAGAAGGAATCTTATTGATTTTTGATGAAGTTATGACTGGCTTTCGATTAGGAAAAGGAGGCGCACAGGAAGTCCTAGGTATTAAGGCAGATATTGTCACTTTTGGTAAAGTTATTGGTGGAGGTTTACCTGTGGGTGCTTTCGCTGCGAAGACTGAAATTATGAATCAATTAGCACCAGATGGTCCAGTTTATCAGGCTGGGACATTAAGCGGTAATCCGTTAGCAATGAGTGCTGGATTGGCTATGTTGACAGAACTTAATAATAGACCAGAGATTTTTGATAGTCTAGCAAAAAAAACAGAATTCCTTCATGAAGGTATCTCCAAGGTTTTAAATAAAAAAGGAGTTCCTCATCAAATAAACCGTTTTGGGAGCATGATTTCTGTACATTTCACAGATGAACCGGTAGTAGATTTTGAGTCTTCTGCTAAAGGAAACAACGACAGGTTCAATTCTTATTTTCATGGAATGCTAAATCAAGGGATCTATTTACCTCCATCAGCTTTTGAAAGCTATTTTCTTAATGATGCTTTAAGTTATGCCGATTTAGAAAAAACGATTAAAGCTGTTGAGAAACTATCGTTTTAGACAAATTAAAACCCAATAGTTACGGTAATCGGTAAATGGTCAGAACCAATATTTGTTCCCGTAGAACGTTGTTTTACTTCTAGTGGTTCACTTACTAGGCAATGGTCTAATGTGGTTTGCATTAATATTACAGAAGCCGGCCAAGTAGGAAGTATTCCAAACCCTAACCTAGTATCCTTAACCTTTGCTAGTTCAACGAGTTTATTAAAATGAGGGGAAAATGAAGAGCAATTTAAATCTCCAATAATTACAAAGTTCTCACCCCAATTTTTAGATAGATGCGCTATTTCCATAAATTGCTGATTCCTATTTTTTAAATTTTCGCCCCCCAAGGGTGGGACGGGATGTGTGCTTAGAATTGTTAATTCTGAATCGCCTCTAGTTAGTTTTGAGAGTATGGATGGCGTGGCATTTTTATGAAGATATAAAAGTTGTGATTGAGTTGGTATTTTGCTGAATATAGCTATTCCAAAATTATTTTCTTGAGGCACTATTTTTGAGTAAGGATAGCTAGATGTGATTTCGTCTAACTTAGTTTTCCATCTGGGGGTGTATTCAAGTAAAATTAGAAAATCAGGATTTTCTTTAGTAATGTAACGAACCAAATCAGTATTTTTTGTATTACTTGAAAGGAGATTGATACTGGTGATTTTGAACGCCTCCTTGGTAACGGATACTGGGGTTTTGCTAAGATAAAATGGATATATAAAACTACCGTTAAATACAAATGTTGCTATTAATAATAGCATCCAAAATTTACTCCGTTTTAAATAAATACCAAATAAGATAAGTAAGGTCAACAGAATGCTGTACTGTAATTTAAAATGAGACAAAAGCTCTAACACCCAATAATTTTGAAAGATATGTGGTAGCCACGTACAAAGTATGAGACCTATTAGAAGAATCTCAAATACATACTTCTTTATTTTCCATGTCATTTAGCTATACGTATTTGGTAATTGAAAAGTACTAGTTAGTGTTATGCAAAAAACCGTTATCTTAAATAACTCTAATTTAAAGAGAATAGATTATCTATTATTATATGCTGGTAAAAATAAGTTTTCCCCATCTTTTTATTATGGAATGTAATTGTAAATAATTTTTAAAGTTCTTTAATCAATTAAGCAGTTACTAAATTTTAATTCATAATATTATTAGATGCACGAAACATACCTAAGAAGAGCCATAGAAAAGGCTAAAGAAGGAAGAAAATCTAAAGAAGGAGGTTCATTTGGAGCACTAATCGTTAGGGATAACGAGGTAATTTGTGAAGTTCACAATCTGGTAAGGGGAACAGATGATTTGACACAGCATGCTGAATTACGTGCTATTCAGGTTGCATGTAATAAAATTGGCAAGAATCAACTTAAAGATTGTATACTCTATACAAGTTGCGAACCTTGTATGATGTGTCTAGGTGCTTGCCATTGGGCAAAATTTAAAGGAATCTACTATGGCGCATCAGCTGAGGATGCTCTAAATTTCGGATATGAGTATTCTAATTCTTTTTATAAAATGGATGCTAATTTGAGATATACTGAGTTTAAAATGACCCAACTTCTTAGAGAAGAGGCCTTGGATGTTTGGCGGTGATTAAATAGCTTTAATACAAACCAAGATATGAATAGAAAAATACGAGACAAGATAATCGCAGTTTGTGACCAGAAGATTCTTTCCAAAGGAGAGAACGTAGGATTATCATTTTACGCTTTTTTTAAGAATAAAAATGATAATCCTGAACTTTTAATGGAGGTGGCTAATTGGTGGATTATGGAAAATAAACTAGACCATTTTGAGAAAGCTGTAAAGATCAAGGGTTTGGTAATGACTCACACTACTCAAGTATAATTACAACTACTGTTGTTAAGAAAAGAATTGGTTATTTACAGCTTCTACATCTTATGTTTATTGTCTTGTGAATCCTAGTATTCATGTAAATTTAGGAATAGCTTTTACAATCCTAATTTTAAGAGTATTTTTAAGTAATCTACAAACCAACAATCACATGTCAGAAAAACAAAAGAAAGCTACTGCTTATTGGAAAGAGAATGTGAGATATCTCTTTATTCTCCTAACTATTTGGTTCGCTGTTTCCTATGGTGCTGGAATTATATTTAAGGATGCTTTAAATGCAATTAATCTAGGCGGTTTTAAGCTTGGATTTTGGTTTGCACAGCAAGGTGCTATCTATGTCTTCGTAATCCTCATATTTATCTATGTAAGGTTAATGAACAAACTAGATAAAAAATACGGTTACGACGAATAATTACCAACCCTTACAAATTATAAAATGAACGATGTTCAAATTTGGACTTATGTCCTTGTTGCTTTAACTTTTAGTCTCTACATAGGTATAGCTATTTGGTCACGTGCTGGATCTACTAAAGAATTTTATGTTGCTGGTGGCGGTGTGTCTCCATTAGCAAATGCGATGGCCACTGCTGCAGATTGGATGTCGGCTGCTTCATTTATTTCCATGGCCGGTATTATATCCATCACAGGCTATGATGGGTCGGTTTATTTAATGGGTTGGACCGGAGGTTACGTATTACTTGCATTATTGTTAGCACCTTATCTAAGGAAATTTGGAAAATTTACAGTGCCAGATTTTATAGGCGATCGTTATTATTCCAACACGGCTAGAATGGTAGCTGTGTTTTGTGCATTGTTGGTATCCTTTACTTATGTCGCTGGACAAATGAGAGGGGTTGGAGTTGTTTTTTCAAGATTTCTAGAGGTTGATATAAATACTGGGGTGATTATTGGTATGGTGATCGTATTGTTTTATGCCGTTTTAGGAGGTATGAAAGGAATTACGTATACCCAAGTGGCTCAATACTGTGTTTTGATATTTGCTTTTATGGTACCTGCTATTTTTATATCTATACAAATGACAGGTAATCCGATACCGCAAATAGGAATGGGGAGCACGGTGAATGATGGTTCGGGAATGTATTTGTTAGAAAAACTCAATGGCTTGTCTACTGAACTTGGTTTTGCGGAGTATACTTCTGGTTCAAAAAGCTTGGTAGATGTATTTGCTATTACATTGGCACTTATGGTAGGTACCGCTGGTTTACCCCATGTAATTGTTCGCTTTTTTACAGTAAAGAAAGTAAAGGATGCTCGTAAATCTGCAGGTCTTGCATTATTGCTAATAGCTATTTTATATACTACTGCTCCAGCAGTAGCAGTTTTTGCTAGAACCAATATGATAGAGACTGTAAGTAACAAGGAATATGAAAATATGCCAGAATGGTTTAAGAATTGGGAGGGCACTGGGCTGCTAACATTTGAGGATAAAAATCAAGATGGTAAAATTCAGTATGTAGCGAACAAGTCACAGAATGAACTTACTATAGATCCAGATATTATGGTGTTGGCTAACCCAGAAATAGCAAACCTGCCAGCATGGGTTATCGCATTAGTTGCTGCTGGTGGTTTAGCAGCAGCTTTATCTACAGCGGCAGGACTGCTTTTGGTAATTTCTTCTTCGGTTTCTCATGATTTGGTAAAGAAAATATTTGTTCCAAATATTTCTGAGAAAGGAGAGTTGTGGGCAGCCCGTGCCGCTGCTACAGTTGGTGTTATTATTGCAGGCTACTTTGGGATTAACCCTCCTGGTTTTGTAGCTGCTGTAGTTGCGCTAGCATTTGGTTTGGCAGCTGCCTCTTTTTTTCCAGCTATTGTATTAGGTATTTTTCATAAGAAAATGAACAAAGAAGGGGCTATTGCTGGAATGGTTGTAGGTATTATATTAATGCTTTTTTACATGTTGAAATTTAAATTTGGAATTTTTGATGGTGGAAAAGAAGCGGTTATAGGTTTAAAGGAATCTTGGTGGTTTGGTATTTCGCCAGAGGGTTTTGGATCTGTTGCTATGGTAGTGAACTTTGTGGTTGCGTTAACTGTAAATAGGTTTACCCCAGAGCCACCTAAAGAAGTACAAGAAATAGTGGAGAATATTAGAATACCTAGTGGTGCAGGCGATGCTTCGTCTCATTAGTGTTGCCTGGTTGGTAACTGGTCGAAAAGAAGGGGCTTTTGGTTTAGAAATTCGAGACTTTTATAATTATATTTAAAGGAATCATCAGGCCTATAATATTTGTCTAAAAATTAAGTCATCCTAAGTAAACGCTATTTAAAACCGTATTTACATGAGTAATTATCATATTAAACATCTAGAAGAATACTATCAAGTATATCGTAAGTCGGTTCGTAATCCAGAAAGTTTTTGGGACGAAATTGCGGAGGAGCATTTTGTTTGGAGAAAAAAATGGGACAAAGTATTGGATTGGAATTTTTCAAAGCCAGAAGTAAAGTGGTTTGAAGGGGCTAAACTAAACATTACAGAAAACTGTATAGATAGGCATTTACATATAAGAGGAGATAAAACGGCTATACTTTTTGAACCTAACAATCCTGACGAGGAGGCACAGCATATTACCTATAAACAGCTGAAAGAGCGTGTTTGTAAAATGGCTAACGTGTTACGAGAGAAGGGTATAGAAAAAGGAGATAGAGTCGTTATTTATTTACCAATGATTCCCGAGTTAGCTATTTCACTTTTAGCTTGTGCACGTATAGGTGCAGTTCATTCTGTTGTGTTTGCTGGTTTTTCATCAACAGCATTATCTACTCGTATTAATGATTGTGGAGCAAAGATGGTTCTTACATCAGATGGTTCTTACCGTGGGGCAAAGACAATTGATTTAAAAGGTATTGTAGATGACGCCTTGGAAGACTGTCCAGGAATAGAAAGTGTTTTAGTAGTAAACCGTATTAATTCGGATATTAAAATGAAGGAGGGTAGGGATGAGTGGTTAGCTCCTTTGATGGAGGATGCCTACGCAGATTATCCACCAGAAGTTATGGATGCTGAAGATCCTTTGTTTATTCTGTACACTTCTGGCTCTACAGGAAAGCCCAAGGGAATGATGCACACTACAGCTGGGTATATGGTATATACTGCTTATACATTTAAAAATGTATTTCAATATCGTGAAAATGACATATACTGGTGTACAGCAGATATTGGTTGGATTACGGGTCATTCATACATAGTTTACGGTCCGTTAGCTAATGGTGCAACTACGGTAATGTTTGAAGGAGTACCATCTTATCCTGATTTTGGTCGTTTTTGGGATGTAGTACAAAAACATAAAGTAACTCAATTTTATACAGCGCCTACGGCAATTAGGGCCTTAGCGAAAGAGAATTTAAACTTTGTAACGGAACATGACCTTTCTAGTCTTAAAGTATTAGGAACTGTAGGAGAACCCATAAATGAAGAAGCTTGGCATTGGTACAATGACCATGTTGGAGATAAAAAATGTCCTATTGTAGATACTTGGTGGCAAACAGAGACAGGTGGAATTTTAATTTCTCCGATACCATTTTCAACACCAACGAAACCTACCTATGCAACTTTGCCTCTTCCTGGTATACAACCTGCTTTAATAGACGAGAACGGAGAAGAGATAACAGGTAATCAAGTAGATGGTAGATTATGTATAAAATTCCCATGGCCATCAATGGCAAGAACTATTTGGGGAGATCATCAACGTTATAAGGATACCTATTTTTCTGCTTTTAAAAATATGTACTTTACTGGGGATGGAGCACTAAGAGATGAAGTTGGCTATTACCGTATTACAGGTCGTGTAGATGATGTTATTATTGTCTCTGGTCATAATCTAGGCACAGCTCCAATAGAAGATGCTATTAATGAGCATCCAGCTGTTGCCGAATCTGCCATTGTAGGATTCCCTCATGATATTAAGGGTAACGCTTTATACGGGTATGTAATTCTAAAGGAAACGGGGGAGTCTAGAGATCGCGATAATCTTAAGAAAGAAATTAATCAAGTCATTACAGAACATATTGGACCTATTGCAAAATTGGATAAAATACAATTTGTTCCAGGTCTCCCTAAAACGAGAAGCGGAAAAATTATGCGGCGTATTTTAAGAAAAATAGCATCCAAGGATACAAGTAATCTTGGAGATACCTCCACTTTGTTAAATCCTGAAATTGTACAAAAAATTATGGATGAATCTTTATAGTCTAGTTTTTAGTGAAATATAAATACTAATAATAAAAAAGCCATGTTTTTAAAAACATGGCTTTTTTATTATGCTCAAATAAGCTGTTTTATTTACGCTTTGTTTTACGTTCCTTATCTCCAGATTTTCTTTTATGTTGCATTTTTTCCCATTTCTCAAATTGCTCTAAGGTCAATATATTTTTCATTTTTGTCTTTTGAGCTATCATATGGTCTAAACGTTCATTTTGCATTGCGAATCTTTCTGCTTTTGTAGGTCTGCTTTCGCTCTCCTTATTTGCTTTTCTTTCTACTGATTTCTGTTCTCTTAGTTTAGCGTTTATTAGCATAATAGATGCAATTTCCTTTTGTTGGGTAGTGTTTAAATCTAATGCTAGGGTCATTTTCTTTGTCTGTAATTCAGCTATTTGTTCCGGATTAAAATCTCGCATGCCATTTCTTTTTCCTTCATTTCTCTGAGCTGTCAGTACTAATCCTGATAATAATACTATTACTAATGCTAATTTTTTCATGATTTTATATTTAAATGATTTGTTCTTTGGACGGCTACTTCGCTCAAAGGTTTAATAGGTCACGAGTTTTTAGCGTTGCTTTAACAAAGTAGAACGGAAAGTATTTAACCAAAAAAAGCACGGATAGGTCCGTGCTTTTATATTTAAAAGTTAAATGATTTTACTTTACTGTAGTGTCTTCAAGAGTATGAGAAAATGCCTCATCTGAACTATGTGTTTCGGCAATTTCTGTATTGTTATCCAATAAATTTACTGAGGGCTCTATACTTGATTGTTCGTAAACAATTGCAGCAAGGATAAAACAACTTAGGTAGATTAAACTTTTGATTTTACTAGACATAATTTGGGGGTTTTTAATTACACTTCAAAGGTAAATAACATAAAACCATGAAAATTGGAGATGTTGCGAACTATACGTTTTTTGATGTGAATGTGTACGGTTGTGTGGTTTAGCGAATCCGTTTATCGAAGCTTTTTGTAGATGGTCGAACCTGGTATAAAATCACTACTTTTTTCCTACTACAAGTTGTAGTGAGAAATGGTCAAATAAAAAAAGCGTGGTAATTTGCCACGCTTTTTTTTACATCTAATAAGTAGGTATTATTTCTAATCGTTCTGTTGCATATCAGCATCATAAGCAATTGTAATCATGTTGGTTTCTACCACTTCAATTTCATTAAAGATTTTTGGGGTATTATCTTCAATGGTTATGCTATAAATAACAGAGGCAAAAACGAAACAACTTAAGTAGATTAAACTTCTGATTTTATTGGTCATGACTTGGGGGTTTTTAATTACACTTCAAAGGTATATAAGACAAAAGCACAAAAAAGCCCATTGTTGTCAAATGGGCTTTTTCTGATGTTAAATATATCCTCTTTGTGGTTAGGCGAAAACACTTATCGAGGATATGTGCACTTAACCGATATGCCTTAAAAAAGACAACTTTTAAAGCATCTATTTAGGGTCTAAAATCATGTTAATACGTTCAGCACTATCTTGTAAATGATATTTACTCATTTTATCAGAAGTTCGTGCCGCTGCGTTTCTAATATCTCTTTTTAGAATATTTAATTCAGCTCGTACCAATGAACGAATATCAGACTGACTCGTATTTACTGCAGTAGATTTTTGATATCCTCCAAAATCTGGACTTTTTCTTTGGTTCTCTGCTGTCATTAAATAAGCCAGACGGTCAATGTGTGCTTTCTGAAGGTTTCTTCTATACGTATCTATGGATTTTCCTCTAGGTAATTCTGACCAAATTCCTTTTCTTAGTTGGCTCATCATATCTATAAGCGTATATGCTTCAGCTCCATTTGCCGTTTCATGCTCTATTAGTCTAGCCATCTTACCCAAGCTTAATGCATTGTTCAAAGTTCTCACCTGTGTGCTTCTTACCCGCTCTATAAAACCAGAGTATTGTGTTTTACCAAAGATGTTCTGATCTAATAACCATTCTGGTGTCTGAAATAATTCAGCTTGCAAGAATGCCATTGCTTTTTCTTGATGAGATTTGGATACAGGTGTATACACGTCACCTTCTTGTTCGTATGTTTTGTGATGTTCGTAAACACCACCAATGTTATTAGAGACATGCCCCATATATCTGTTATATTGAGATATGACTTGACCATATAAAGTCCCTAAATCATCGTAATTTTTCCCATCTTCTTTAGTCCACTCTACTAGATTGGGAACTATGCGCTTTAAGTTAGCAATACCATAAGTACTTGCTTTTACCGCGTCATCTCCTAAATCTTCTGTTTGTGAACTTGGATCAACAACATCACCTACTTGTTGATGACCAAATCTGTATAGTGGATCACCTGCATGTTTTAAAATCCAACTGTCCAATGTGGATTTTTCCTCTTCTGCAGTTGTGTTGAGTATAGGTTTATAACCCCATTGAATAGAATACTTATCATAGATGCCTATATCTGGCATGAGAGCAACACCTTCGTCCCCTGGTTGTGCTATGTAATTAAAACGAGCGTAGTCCATAATAGAAGGAGCGGTTCCATATTTTTTTGTAAAGCTCGCTGAACGTAGTGAATCTACGGGATAAGCAACACTACTGCCCATATTGTGAGGTAATCCTAAAGTGTGCCCAACTTCATGAGAGGAAACAAAGCGGATTAGTCTTCCCATTACATCATCTTCAAATGCAACGCTACGAGCATCTGGATTTATAGCAGCAGTCTGTACAAAGTACCAGTTGCGTAATAAGGTCATCACATTATGGTACCAGTTAATATCTGATTCCAATATTTCTCCACTTCTTGGGTCACTTACATGTGGTCCATTTGCATTTGGTATTGGCGAAGCTAAATAACGTACTACAGAATATCTAATATCTTCAGGAGACCATTCTGGGTCTTCTTCAATACTTGGTGGGTCTTTTGCTATAATCGCATTTTTAAAACCAGCAGCTTCAAAGGCTACTTGCCAATCTTCTATTCCTTGTTTTATAAAAGGAACCCATTGTTTTGGAGTTGCACGGTCAATATAATACACTATTTGTTTTTTAGGCTCTACTAGCTCACCATTTTTGAACTTTTCAAGGTCTTCGTCCTTTACTTCCAATCTCCATCTATCTAAGAAGGTAATGGTTTTACTTTCTTGAGCATCCAAACCATAATCTACTTGTCCTCTAGCAAACCAACCCACTCTGCGGTCAAAATACCGTCTCTTCATAGGTTCCTCTGGTAATAGAATCATAGAGTTATTTATTTCAACAGAAATTGAACCTAAACTACCATTGCTTGGTGCTGCACTTGCTAAGTATGTTTTTACATGTCTGGCTTCAACATTCAAGGGATAACTCTTTATACTTTCAATAAAGCTTCTATCTCCATCTAAACGAGATACTTTATATCTTTTTCTAAAGAATTCTGGCATTCCCAAAGATTTTGTATCCTTATTAAAGATATCATTCACCTCAATAACAGTAGCGGGACTTAAAGAATCTTTTTTAAATGCTTTAATGTCAAATGCATAAAGCACAGGTTCAAAGTTAGAGTTAACTACTGCTTCATGAACGGGTAGTGAATCAGCGGCAACCACATCATGAGAAACAACACGCAGCAATACTTTTTTGTCTTTTTTCTCCCATCGCAGTACTTGGGTATTAATTTTTCCACCACCAAAACCTATTTTGGAGGCTGTTTTTGAGATTCTACTAACCATCAACATTTCCTTATTGAAAAGTGAATCTGGAATTTCATAATAATGCTTGTCTTCTACAATGTGCACGTTAAAAAGGCCATTGTCTGTAATTGCATCTTTGGTAATTACTTTATCGTAAGGTTGGATTTTGTCTTTACTAGGTTTTTCAGCAGGCTTTTCGGTTTTCTTATTTTTCTTTTTAAAAAGTTGTGCTTCCGTAGTTTGATAGCTCAACATAAAGAGTAACGCCAGGAGCGGGAAGAGTAATTTTTTGGTCATTTTTGATTTTAGTTTGATGTTTCTCAAAGAACCGAAAAAATAATTTAAACCGTTGTTAACAAAATCATAAGCCTAGCTATCAAATATTTGAATATGAGTGTGGAATTTAGGTTCTCAATTATAAACCAAAAGACTTAACCTATCAATTGAAATTAGCTGAGTTTATGATAAGAAAAACACGGGAGTATTTTCATTAAAAGAGCCCCGAGTATGCGATTTTATTGTTCACTCATTTAAGAATAAAATCCTGCAATCAACAAACGTGGAGAATTATGAATTATGAGATGATTTTATTAATCTTTAATTTTATCAGACAAGGTAATTTCACCCTCGGGTGGAATACGTTTTTTTAAAAATAATATTTGACCTAAATGGCTTGATTGGTGTTCCATGACATGAAACCAACAATATTGATTGGCCCAGTTGTAAGCAGGTTGAATTTCTTTAAACCAGTCGTCGTCTCTTTTTTCTAATTCAGCAATGGTTTTTGCTCTTACCTCGTCATAAATATCTAGATAATAGGATATACTTTTGCCTTTAAATTTTTCTCTTGCCTCTGATCCTAAATCTAAAGCTGCCTCCCATTTTTCTTTTTCTTCTGCATTAAATTCTGATCTTCCTTCAAAAGTGAAAATCTGATAAAAAACTTCAGCAGCAGCTAAATGCATAATTAAAGCACCAATTCTATTCGCCTCTTCATCATGTAAATGATCTACTTCATAATCGGATAATGTTTGTGTAGTATAAACTACTCTAGATTTTAAATCATCTAGCATAGATATCATTGAATCTATTAATGGATTATCACCATCTTCTTTTCCAATAATGCCATAAGGCACATACTTTATGCCCTTTCCTTCTATTAGTAAACCATGAACGTCTTTGGTGTTTTCTTCAACTATGCTATAGTTAAACTCTTTTATTTTGTATTGTTTATCATTTTTGATTAAGCCCCATTCCCAATTTGAGTCTAGATTATCCTTTAATGGTTTATCAAAACTGGCATTACTAAAATTAGTTTTTACAAATTCACCGTTTACATCTTGAAGTAGAAGTTCAAAATCATCAAAATAAAATTTTCCATTATTTACAGCATAACCCCCAAAACCAATAGATTTTGAATTTTCATTAACCTCACCAATTATTTCATAGACCTGCCATTCATTAGTTGTGATTTTCCTATCCGACATATTATCAACAAATCCCATTTCATCATTATCGGTTTCAACTACTGCCCATAGTGCAGCATAGGCGTTTTCATCTTTTGAATCAACTTTTACCGATGCCCTTAATTTAAATTTTTGAATGGTATCTGTTTGAATATTTATGCTTTGATCAATAGAAGCCCAGTCTTGGGATATGGTTGGAATTTCTTGTGCTATTACATTGGAGAGGGCTAATAATAATAGTGCAATTGACAGGTTGTTTTTCATGAGGCAAACATTGTAAAGTAAATAACCTTAATAAAATACTACAAATTGTACCAGTAATATATCTGGTTATGAAAGTAAATTATTAAATAATCGATTATAATGACTAATCGTTTTGGGGCTATTACTACAGTAATTAAAATTATATTAACTCAACAAAAAGGCCATCCTCTGTTTTGTTCACTTTGGTAAGTCCGTGCTTGGAAAGGGATTTCATCGTCTTGTCCCATTTCTTTCCGCTAAGTCCGGCTTGGGCTTTTAATTCAGAAAGTTCCATAGTTCCCACAGGCTTCAAAATAGATAATACTGCTTTTTCCTCATCACTTAGTTCTATAGCCTTTTTTTCAGGACGCATTTGCGGAAAAAATAATACTTCTTGAATAGATGAATTATTAGTCATCAACATGACTAAGCGATCTATTCCAATACCAATACCAGATGTAGGTGGCATACCGTATTCTAAAGCACGCAGAAAGTCTTGATCAATGAACATAGCCTCGTCGTCTCCTTTTTCCGATAGTCTTAATTGCTCTTCAAAACGTTCGCGTTGCTCTATGGGGTCGTTAAGCTCAGAGTAGCAGTTTGCTAATTCTTTACCATTCACCATGAGCTCAAAACGTTCTGTTAAAGCAGGATTGTCACGGTGCTGCTTAGTTAAGGGACTCATTTCTTTA
>CALHVP010000216.1 GCA_938038975.1 uncultured Maribacter sp.
TAAATTATCTGCAGATTTCTCTGCCATGCGCTCCAAGGGTAATATTTGTTCTTTCGTTAAATCGTATAGATCGGCATAGTCTTTTATCAATCCTTCTTTAAACAAGAGCTCTACGGTTTCGCCTCCAAGGCCTTCGATATCCATAGCCTTACGAGAAATAAAGTGCTGAATGCGCCCTGTAATCTGCGGCGGACAGCCATATTCGTTAGGACAGTAATGCTTGGCATCGCCTTCTGTACGCTCCAAAGGGGTATGACATTCTGGACATGCTGCACTGTATATGGTTTCTTTAGAATCTGCAGGACGTTTTGTAAAATCTACACCAATAATCTTTGGAATAATTTCACCTCCTTTTTCTACAAATACGGTATCTCCTTCACGGATATCCAATTTAGCAATCTGATCTGCATTGTGTAGCGAAGCCCTTTTTACAGTGGTTCCTGCTAGTAATACCGGTTCTAGGTTCGCCACAGGCGTAATGGCACCCGTACGCCCTACCTGATAGGTAATTTCGTGTAACACCGTAAATACTTGCTCTGCCTTAAATTTATAGGCCATGGCCCAACGTGGGGCTTTAGCTGTAAAACCTAATTCATCTTGGTGTTGCAAACTATTTACCTTTACAACAACCCCATCTGTTTCGTAAGGTAGTTGGTGCCGAGCTACATCCCACTCTTCCACAAATTCCATTACTTCTGCTGTGCTTTGGCATAATTTAGCCACCGTGGGTACTTTAAATCCCCATGAACGTGCCTTTTCCAGCATTTCGAACTGAGAAGCAATACCTGTTTTTGTTCCTACAATACTATACAAGAGGCACTCCAACGGACGTTGTGCTACCGCAGCACTATCCTGTAGTTTTAAACTACCCGAGGCGGTATTTCTGGGATTCATATAGGGTTCCTCTCCATTAGCAAGTCGCTCTTCGTTCATTTTCTGAAAACCATCAAAAGGCAAAACGATTTCACCGCGAATATCAAACTTCGCAGGATAATCTCCTTTTAACTGCAACGGAACCGATTTTATGGTTTTAATATTGGTGGTGACATCATCACCTTGGAATCCGTCTCCACGGGTAACCGCGCGTACCAATTTCCCATCTTCATAGGTAATACTGATAGAAGCACCATCATACTTTAACTCACAAGTATAGGCTACTGGAGCATCTCCTAGATTGCGTTGTATACGTTTTTCCCAATCTTCTAAATCCTCTTTGGAATAGGAATTATCCAGGGAATACATCCGGTGTTCGTGCGCAATGGTTTCAAAGTTCTTGGTAACCATGCCACCCACACGAATAGTAGGGGAACTTTCATCATAAAACTCAGGATGCGCTGCCTCCAGTTCTTGAAGTTCCTTCAATTTCATATCAAAATCGAAATCTGAAATCGTTGGAGTATCTAGCACATAATAATTGTAATTATGACCTCGTAGCTCTTCTCGTAATGCGTTTATCTTTGTTTCCATACGCGTTAAAATTCTTCTTTTGTCATCCATTGCGGCATAGGAAGGGGTTTAAAAGACTTCATTTTCTCCAATAGCGTATCGATCGAATCATCTACTAAAATAGCATCTAAATTATCTTTTTTTACAAAGCCCTTTTCTACCATTTTTTTGAGCATTTGTAAGAGTTCATCATAAAACCCATTGGTATTTAAAACAGCAATAGGATACGGATGCAAACCTAACTGAGCCCATGTCAGCATTTCAAAAAACTCCTCTAAGGTTCCAAATCCGCCAGGTAGCATTAGAATACCGTCACTAAGCTCATGCATTTTTAGTTTACGGTCGTGCATGTTCTGTGTGATAATAAGTTCCGACAGTCCGTCATGATATACTTCCTTTCGTTTTAAAAACTCTGGAATCACGCCAATCACCTTTCCTTTATGGTCCAATGCGCCTTGAGCCACCTTACCCATAATGCCAATTTTAGCACCACCATAAATCAAATCGATATCCTGTTGCGCCAAGGTTTTACCTAAGTCATAGGCATCTTTAGCAAATTGAGGGTCGGTCCCCGCACTACTTCCACAAAAAACTACTATTCCTTTCATTACGTTTATTTCAAATACAAAATTCAAATTCAAATTCAAGTTCAAACTCAAAAATCAAATACAAAAACTATCTCAATACTCACTTTTAACTAATTACTTTTCACTCTTTTGAACTCACTGTTTACTAATTACTTTTTACTGCAAACTGCTACTGCTACTGCTACTGTGTACTAATTACTCTTTACTGCCAACCGCAAACTGCTACTGCCAACTAGTTAACTACCCTCTAAAAACTACCAACTATCCTCTTAATCACTACCCTCTAAACACTGCCTTCACCATACGGTCGTTTCCAAATATATCTTTTCTTAATTCGATATCCTTAAAATTATATTCACGGAGTAAACTGAGCATCTCTTTGCCTAAATATTGATTGATTTCTAGATACAAACTCCCGTTATCTGCTAAGTTTTTCTGTGCAAAAATAGCTATCGCTCTATAAAATACCAATGGGTCTTTATCAGAAACAAAAAGCGCTATGTCCGGCTCATGTTCTAAAACATTTGTTTGCATTTCTTTTTTTTCTAACTCCCTCACATAAGGTGGATTAGATACAATTACATTCAAATTAGATGTAATAGGCATTGTTGATGCTCCTTCTAAAATATCACCCTGATAAAAAGCTATAGCTACTTCATTTTCAGCTGCATTGGATTGCGCAATAGCTAAAGCATCGCTTGAAATATCTAATGCTGAAACAGCAACACCTTCCATATACTTTGCAAGGCTAATTGGAATACATCCGCTCCCTGTTCCTATATCCAAAATTTTTAAATCAGTTTTAGCTACCTGCTGATAATCGTCTATTATCCAACGTACCAAATCTTCAGTTTCTGGCCTAGGGATAAGTACATCTGGTGACACTTTAAATGTTAAATCCATAAACTCCGTTTCACCAATAATATGTTGTACCGGAATTTGCTGCTTTAAATCACTCAAGGCTTTAAAAAGAACCGTTTCATCCTCTTTAGAAACTACTAATTCTGGCTCTATTGCTAGAACAAACCGTTCTAGTTTTAGAAAATGAGCTATCAACAAGTAAAAAAAACTAGCTACTTCTTGAGTACCATAGCTGGTGTCTAGTTCCTTGTGATAAATAGATTTAATGGCTCTAAGCAACATCCTTATATCTTTTTGAGCATCCAAACCGGACAAGAAAAATGGCCTGTATTCCCCATTGGAGCATCTATATATTCAAAACCAGATTTCATATAAAGTTTCTGTGCGTCTTTCATATAGGGCATGGTCTCTAAATAGCACTGTTCAAAACCGTACTCTTTCGCCTTATCCAGGCATCTCTTTATCATTTTACTACCAAGCCCCCTACCCCTTGCTTCTTCTAAAAAATACATTTTCTGAAGTTCGCAGCAGTTGCCTTCATAATTTTCTAACTGAGCTATTCCTGCACAGCCAATAATGACTCCTTCTTGTTCTACCACAAAATAAGTAGCTCTGGGAACATCATAATTCTCGAACATATGGTCCAAAGCAGTATCTGCATATGCTGTGCCTACTTTAGGCACCCCTAAGTCTACCAAGACCTTACGCACTACTTGCGCAACACTGGCATTATCATCTTTTGTTATTTCACGAATAACAGCAGTTGGAACAGCATTCATTTTTATAGGTTTTAAAGTATTATTTTTGATGTGTGAAGATACGTGAAATGCGTAAAATCATAAACCGAAAGACAGAGGAAAATTAAAAATATGCAAACCAGTGCCAAACATGAAACCAGTTCCAATCCTGTGGATGAAAAATTCATGTTACGATGTATTCAACTGGCTAAAAATGGTCTAGGTACTACGGCTCCAAATCCTATGGTAGGTGCGGTTGTTGTTCACAATAATCAAATCATTGGAGAAGGGCATACAAGCCCGTACGGTGGTCCTCATGCAGAAGTAAATGCCATTGCTTCTGTAGCTAATAAAGAGATTTTGCAAGAAGCCACCTTATATGTAACCTTAGAGCCTTGTTCTCATTTTGGCAAGACGCCGCCCTGTGCAGATTTACTAATAAAAAATCAAATCAAACGGGTGGTTATAGGGCTAAGAGACCCACATGAGAAGGTAGCAGGTAAAGGAATACAGAAATTAGTAGCTGCAGGGTGTGAGGTTATGGTAGGTGTTTTGGAACAAGAGTGCAGAGCACATCACAAACGATTTTTAACAGTACAAGAGAAACAGCGTCCTTATATTATCTTAAAGTGGGCCGAAACT
>CALHVP010000217.1 GCA_938038975.1 uncultured Maribacter sp.
TATGAGATATTGGGCTAGCGATCTGTTAGAGAAAGGACTGTCTCCAAAACAGATTAATGAAGCTGTTGTTACTGCTATAAAAATAGTTAATTCTTCAGGTCTTGAAACCCGTAAACATTTTAAACCCATGTTTAGTGGAACAAAACAAGACATCATTCAAGATTGCAAACTGTCACATTTAGGGTACGGATTGGTCATCCTAAATGCAGACTCTAATCTCTCTGTTGTAGGTAACTTTCAAATACGTATTTTAAAGGAGTTCTTTGAGACCCATAATTGATAGACTAAAAATCTGTTTAGAACTATTGCGTATTCATAGTATTAGATAGGTATGCTGTAGCGCGTATTATATACGATCCCAACATCCAGACTTTTGGTAGGATCCATAATCGTTTATCCAATTTTTTTGTTTTATCCCATACTGACTAGCGCGTATATAACACTTAACAAAATTACCGTACCAAAAGCATAACCAACAAATTTCCCTGCGGTTTTTGAACCCTTAATAACCGTGATTCCAAGTTTAACTAACATATTACTTATGGTCGCAACTATGATAACAGATGATGCAAGTTTTAGTTTTTCACCATCTAAAGCAAAGTTCGCCATACTTATGGTAATAGCATCTGTATCTGCAAGACCAGCAATTAAAGCAGAGTAATATAACCCACTATCACCAAAGAATTGGTCGCTATAAAAAACGGCAAAAAGTATGGCAACATATACTGCCCCAAATTTAATAGCATTTAATATATTGAGAGGGTTGCCTAGCTCGATATTCGTATCAGGTTTATTATCATCCTTTCTCATTAAAAGAAACGTTGCTACGATACAAACTAATGTTAATACCCCAAATGGAAGTGCTAGATATTGTAACAGGTCTTGATTAAATATATATACAAATAATGCAAGTCTAGGAAACATAATAGCAGATGCTACTATAATTCCAGCACTATATTTTTTAGCCAGTGTTGGATGCTCCTTACTTCTTGAGGCATAATTCCAGGCGACAGCTGTACTCGATATGAGCCCTCCCAATACAGCTGTGAGGATAATACCTTTTCTTGAGCCTACAAATTTCACTAAAAAGTACCCTATAAAGTTTATAAAGGATACAATAACGATAATAGAACCTATTTTAAAAGGGTTTAATAAATCCTCTGGACCATAGGCTGTATTAGGCAGAAATGGTAGAATCAATAGTGAAACTATTGAGAATTTTATAAAGGCAAAAAGTTCTTCAGAAGTGATATTACTAATTACAGATCTAAACTTAGTTTTGAGAGAAAGCAATGTGACAATAATAACTGCAGTTGCAACGGCATCTCTATAATATTCAACAGAAACCATGATGCCTAAAACAAAGGTGGCTATTAAGGCTAAATTGGTGGTAAGGCCTTGTCCAAATACTTCTTGTTTTTTTGAGAAGTTATGAAATGCCAGAAATAAAATAAAGGCAAACAGACTCATAATCAAGAACCAAGGGGTAAAAAAATCAACAAGGTTACCTATAGCAAAACCTAAAATAGCGACAATAGGAAAAGTACGTATACCACCTACACCTTTTTCTTCCTTAAGTTTGTCGTACTCCCTTTCTAAACCTATGATAAGACCTATGCCTAAGCATATTAATACTCCTAAGATATAGGAGCCTGCGAATTCATTTATGTTCTGATATGTTTGCATAGTACTTGATTATTGCCTTTTTGTTATTCCGCTTTCGTACTTCGACCATGCTCAGCATAAACTTCTACGTCTCGATGTTCCTTGAAAGCGTGCCCTGACACATTATAAAAATAGAAAATATTTAGGCTCTTGATGGCGAGATGCTATTTGCACTATCTCGTTTTCCTAAAATGCGTTCTAAGTCTTCTTTATCAATTACTTCTTGTTTTAAAAGTAATTGCGCCAGCGCTTCTAATTGTGACCTATGCGTTGTTAGTAGTGTTTTTGCTCGCTCATATTCTGAAGTTATGAGTTTTATAACCTCTTCATCAATGCGTTTTCCTAGATATTCACTATAGGGTTTTCCAAGAAGTCGCTCATTTTCACCAGTCGAATCATAAAAACTCAAAGGACCTATCTCTTTATCCAACCCGTAGTATGCCACCATACTGTATGCCTGTTTTGTGACTTTCTCAAGATCATCTAAGGCTCCAGAGGATATCTCATTAAATACCACCTCTTCTGCAGCACGTCCTCCTAGCGCAGCACAAATTCTATCGGTAAACTGTGACTTGGTAATAATTTGATGCTCCTCAGGAAGATACCAAGCGGCTCCCAAAGATTTGCCTCTTGGTATGATAGATACTTTAACCAACGATTCTACATGATCAAGATACCAGCTCACGACAGCGTGTCCCGCTTCGTGATAGGCTACAATCTTTTTCTCCTTTGGTGAAATAAGCTTGCCTTTACGTTCCAGACCTCCCACAATTCGATCTCTAGCCTCTAAAAAATCTTCTTGCTCAACTTGCTTCCTTGCTTTCCGGGCAGCTATTAAAGCGGCTTCATTACACATATTTGCGATGTCGGCTCCTGAGAAACCTGGTGTTAAAGATGCTAAAAGGGGCACATTTACATCATTTCCCTTAACAACTGGTTTTAAATGGACTTTGAAAATGGCTTCGCGTTCCTGTTTGGTTGGAAGCTCTAAATAGATATGTCTATCAAAACGACCTGGTCGTAATAATGCTTTGTCCAATATATCTGCCCTATTCGTGGCAGAAAGCACGATGACCCCTGTATTTGCTCCAAAACCATCTAGTTCTGTTAATAGTTGATTTAAGGTATTCTCGCGTTCATCATTACTTTGTAGTGCATTCACTTTACCACGTGCGCGACCTATGGCATCTATTTCGTCTATAAAAATAATACTGGGTGCTTTTTCCTTAGCTTGCTTAAAAAGGTCTCTTACTCTTGATGCTCCCACACCAACAAACATTTCGACAAATTCAGAACCTGATAATGAGAAGAACGGTACTTGTGCTTCTCCTGCAACAGCTTTTGCAAGTAGTGTTTTACCTGTACCTGGGGGACCCACAAGCATAACACCCTTAGGTATTTTTGCACCTAGTTTGGTATACGTTTCTGGATGTTTTAAAAAATCGACAATCTCCATAATTTCGATTTTAGCTTCCTTAAGACCAGCAACATCATTAAAGGTGACTTTACTTCGTACATCTTTACTTGCTAGTTTTGCTGTGGATTTGCCAAAATTCATAATAGTACCAGAACCAAATCTCCCTTGACCTTGTCTTCGGAATATGAACATCCAAAATAACAGGAGTAAGAGGATTGGAAATATCCAAGAAAGTATATTGACTAGACTAGTTCGGGTTGTATAAAATATCTCTATTTGCTCTTCTTTTTCAAAGCCTTCTTGTGCTTTTTCCATTTTATGCTCAAAACTCTCTACGGATCCAATCTGCAAAGAATAATGTGGTTTTGATAAAATGTTAATTTTTTGGGTATTAACCAACTGATGTCTTGGATCAGAAAGACGATCTTTCTTTATGTATATCTCGGCAATCTCTTTGTTTATAATCACAATTTTTTCAACATCCTGTGTAGTTAACATGGTTGTTTCTAAAGTGAGCCAACTTATTTCTTGTGTTTTAAAAAGGGAGCCAGATAGGGAAGGGGCGAGAATTAAAAAAAAGAACACAGCATAAATCCAAAAAGGGTTCACCTTTATTGGAGGCTTGGTATTCTTTGGCGGTTTCTCGTTTTCTTGCTTCATCAGTTCTCAATTGCCTTAAACTGTTCCAGAGCCTCCATCGCCTCACAACCATATACTAATGCAGGGCCGCCTCCCATACAAATAGCAACCCCAATAGTCTCTAGGATTTCTTCTGGTGTTGCGCCGTTCTCAATAGCATCGTGTACGTGAAAAGCAATGCATCCATCACAGTGTACAGCTATAGCGATGCCTAAGGCAATAAGTTCTTTGATTTTTGATGGTAATGCGCCATCTTCAATACTTGCTTTATGAAGTGCTCCAAAGCCGTTCATTGTCTTTGGGATTTTACCTCCTAGTTTCTCCATTTGTGTTGAAACTTCTTCATATTTTTTGATATAATCTTTCATAAAACTGTCTTTAAAATTGATTAATGATGACACATTTTTTACTACTTCAAAAATATTTTAAACAGTCTTACTATAAAATGACCATCGTCATTTCAGCATCATTGTTCCCATAGTTTCTTTGTAGTCTAAAATAACTCGTTATGAAAAAAAATACCTCATCATTAGTTGTCATCCTAATTTCAAGTGCATTGTTTTTAGTGAGTTGCGGGCCAATCATCATATCTCCACATCCTCAAAATCCACCCCCAGCGTGGTTTTACCCAGATAGAATTCAATCTGTACGTTATGTCTATTTTCCTGATTACCTGATCTACTATGATCTTTCGGTAAGACAATATATATACTTGGAAAATTACGTGTGGATTCGAGCAAATGTACTTCCGCCTAGATATAGAAGCATCAACTTCAGTCGAAGTAAATTTGTGCGTGTGAAAGGGTATAGGGAACGTAATATTCAAACATACCATAGGGAAAATTACACCCATACTCCTAGGTATAGTAGAACTTCAACCACAAGAGAAAGAAGAGGAAGAAGTAATAATTTAAAACCATAAAAAATGAAAAAGACAGCATTTACCCTATTGTGTCTTATGTTATTTTTAGGATGCAATAGTCAAGAAAAAGAGAACCAAAAAACTCAAACAGACAAAAATGAAAAAGCAACCATTAAACCTAAGGAAAAATGGGATGTTAAGAAAGAATACGATGAGTTTGGAAACCTCATCAAATACGATTCTATTTATTCCTATTCTTATTCCAATATTGAAGGAGATACCATTCAGGTAAATCTGGATAGTATTATGAGTTCATTTA
>CALHVP010000218.1 GCA_938038975.1 uncultured Maribacter sp.
CCTAGCTTGTTCCAATTTATAAGAGGTAATCTCAGCATTACCTGCATACCAATACTCCTTAAACTCCGTTGACACTTCTTTTTTAGCAGTAACTTCTTTATCAGTTTCATTATTTGCTAAAAGTTCACTTTTATTCTCTGATGCTTTTTCTTGGCAAGAAGTAAATAAAATCCAACCAAAAGTCAAAAGCACTCCAAAAATTTCTAGTGATAACCATTTCTTTAATAATGTCTTACTAATCATGATGCTAATATTGTTTTGTTTATACCCTATAACCTTCTTTAAAATTAGATAATTTCTATTGATTTACAATGCTCATTAACGTTTCGTAAACCATTTGGGTTGGAAGCCCTACTACATTTGGATAGGAACCTCTAATTTCTTCAATACCTACTAAACCTATCCATTCTTGTATGCCATAGGCACCAGCTTTATCATATGGCTTGTAGTGTTTAATATAAAAATCTATTTCTGCATCACTCAACTCTTTAAACTTAACTTGTGTTATCCTGTGTTTGGTTAGTTGTTGATGTATTGTAGTAAAGCAAACCGAGGTAATTACTTCATGCCAATCTCCAGATAACTTTTGTAGCATTAGTTTAGCTTCTTCTGCAGTTTCTGCTTTTGCTAAGGATTCATTCTTATGCCAGACTACAGTATCTGATGTAATTAGTATGTCATTTTTTTGTAAACTATCTTTAAAAGGAGAAGCTTTTAATTGGGCTAAATAATCTGAAATTTCTTTTCCATTTAATTCAACTGGATATGTTTCTTCAACTGGTTTTAAACGTATCTCAAAATCAATCATCATTTCTTCAAAGAACTTTTTTCTTCGCGGAGATCCTGATGCTAAAATTATTTTGTAGTTGTTTAATTCTATCATCCTAATCGTTTGCTGCGCTATAAAGAGACATCCAATCACCTCTTACTTTCAGCACCTGTTCTATCACATCACGCACGCATCCCTTTCCTCCAGAAAGATGCGAAATATAATTACTTACAGCTTTAACTTCTGGGACCGCGTCTTGCGGACAAGTAGCCATACCAACTGTTTGCATAGGAGGAATATCTGGTACATCATCACCCATGTATAAGATGTTTTTTGCATCAATCTTATTTTTGGACATATACGTGTTCAATGCCTCTATTTTAAGATGTGAATTCATAAATATATCGGTTACTCCTAAGCCCATTAATCGTTTTTTTACACCTTCATTAGTACCCCCAGTAATGATACATACATTATAACCTTTGGTAAGCGCCGTTTTTAGCGCATAACCATCTTTCACATTCATGGTGCGTAACATCTCTCCATTGTTATCAACAAGAACGTTTCCATCTGTAAAAACTCCATCTACATCAAAAACAAAGGTGCTAATGTTCTTTAAATACTCTTTATAACTCTTTTGCATGGTTTTTTTTAATTTTATCTGGTCCTATAGAGGTTTATCTTTTTGTTCAGCATACATTGCTTTTATACTATTGCTTAAAAGGGTATATATTTCTCTCTGGTTTTTATTTTCTAATAAGGTTAGATGTGCATGTAATGTTTGTTGATCTCCTCTCTTAGCCGGTCCTGTTTGCACTAACTTTGGACTTGTACCTTCTATCTTTTTAGCAGTTTCTTGAATTAATGGATTCAATAAAGAAAAATCGATGGCACTCTCAGCACAAACTTGTTCGCCAATCGTATACATAAAGTTCGTGAAGTTGTTTACAAAAACAGCCGCAACATGCAATGCTTTACGTTTAGAAGAGGCGATAGTAGTTACTCGGTTACTCAATAGGTTGCCTAATCTATGCAATAGTTGAAGGTCTTCGTTATTGTTAGCTTCAATACATATTGGAACAGTTGACAAGTCTAGTATTTTACCTGTAGTAAATGTTTGTAAAGGATAGAAGACGCCAATTTTGTTGTGCTTATTTAAACTTGATAAGGGTACAGCGCCAGAGGTATGCACTAGTAATCCATTAACCTTTAAATTATTAGATACATCTAAAATAACGTCATCAGTTATTGCGAGCACATAAATATCTGCAGGCAGTAAATCATCTTTGTATGTAGCTAAACTCGTTCTACTTTTAAAATAATTGAGCTTGTCTATAGTTCTACCCACTACCTGTACCACATTAATGGAATCGCTTTTTTGGAAAGCTTCAAACAGGTTTTGAGCAACATTCCCGTTGCCTAGAATTGTAATGGAAATCATATGTCAAAAATACAAAGAATTACAGCATTCATTTTATATTATAATTAACAGTTTTGTTTAACGATTCTATCCGATTTTGAAGCTTAAAAATGCTAAAAACAACGTATTTTTACGTACCGAAAACCAACGTCTTTTCCTATGACAGAATTGCTGAAGAAAATATTCTTTTCTACCCGTTTAATGGCCGTCCTATTTATCCTATTTGCAACCGCCATGGCGTTTGGAACTTTTATAGAGAGTTGGTACAGTACCGAGACCGCTCGTATTTGGATTTATAATGCAACTTGGTTTGAAGTAATCATGGTGTTTTTTGTAATAAATTTCACAGGTAATATTTTTAGATATCGTTTACTTAGATTGGAAAAGTGGCCAGTTTTGTTACTGCACTTGTCTTGGGTTTTAATTATTGTAGGAGCTTTTGTAACACGGTATATAAGTTTTGAAGGAATGATGCCTATTAGGGAAGGTGATACTGAAAAAGTGTTTTATTCGGATAAGACATTCTTTACCGCTAATGTTGATGGGGAAATTGATGGCGAACCAAGAAGGAAAATACTAGAAGACGATTTAATAGTTACGGCAGAGGCTATAAAATCAAACCTTCCTTGGAAAAAAGATTTTAACGGACAAGCGTTTACAATAGAATACAAAGGTTTTATTGAAGGTGCAAAAAAAGGATTGATACCTAGCGAAAATGGAAATACTTATCTTAAAATAGTAGAGGCCGGTGATGGGGAACGTCATGAGCATTATTTAGAGAATGGTAAAGTAAATAGTATCCACGGAGTGCTGTTTGCGTTGAATAAACCAACAGATGGCGCTATAAATATTTCTACCTCTTCATCTGGATATGAAATTCTTTCTCCTTTTGAGGGGAGTTTTATGCGTATGGCAGATCAGTTTCAAGGACAGTTGGCAAAAGATAGCTTACAGCCTTTAATGCTAAGGTCGCTTTATAATGCGGCTAACATGCAGTTTGTAATTCCAGATTCTGTAGTCACTGGGAGTTACGGGATAGTAGAAATTCCAGAAAAAGAAAAAACAAAGGTAGATACAGATGCACTTATTATGCAGGTGACTTCTAATGGAGAAACCAAGGAGATAAAGGTGCTTGGTGGTAAAGGAAGTGCAAATTATACAGACAAGTTTACCGTAGGCGGGCTCGATTTTGCTTTGCGTTATGGTTCTAAAGTGTACGAATTGCCTTTTGGAATTCAATTAAACGATTTTATTGCAGAAAAACATCCAGGAACAGAAAGTGCGTATGCTTCCTTCATGAGCAGAATTACGGTTAAAGATGAAAGACCCTTTGATTACGATGTGTTTATGAATCACGTTTTAGATCATAAGGGCTATCGGTTTTTTCAATCTGGGTTTGATCCAGACGAGAAAGGTACAACCCTATCCGTGAACCATGATTATTGGGGTACATGGATCACGTATATAGGTTACTTTTTGTTATATGTTGGTTTAATGGGAATTATGTTCTTTGGTAAAACACGATTTAAAGATTTAGCTTCTTCTCTGGAAAAGGTGAAGAAAAAGAAAAAAACAATAACAGCTACTTTAGCTTTACTGCTAGCATTTTCATTTCCTGCGGCGGCCCAAGAACATTCCGCGGATGATGGTCACGGACATGTACCGTCTCCATCAAAAGACCAAGTAGATTCTTTAATTACTGCAACAATTATTTCTAAGGAGCATGCAGATAAATTTGGAAAACTGGTCATACAAGATGAAGGTGGGCGAATGAAGCCTATACATACTTTTTCTTCAGAGTTATTACGTAAACTAAGCTTAAAAGATTCTTATTTAGGATTTGATTCTGATCAAGTACTCCTTTCTATGATGATGAATCCAGCTGTTTGGTATAATACGGAGTTTATTGTTTTAGACAAGAAAGAGCAAAATGACAGTATCCGTAAAATCGTTGGGGTTCCTATGGGCAAGGAATATATAAAGGCTACCGACTTCTTCGATGATAAGGGGAATTACAAATTAAGTCCATTTTTAAGAGAGGCAACAGTTACTAACAATCCAAACAAATTTCAGAAAGATTTTAAGGACGCTAATATTCGATTAAATTTATTGGATCAAGCGTTGAGTCAGAAAATTGTTAAGATTTTTCCACTACTTGACGATGAAAATAACAAATGGATTTC
>CALHVP010000219.1 GCA_938038975.1 uncultured Maribacter sp.
CAGCATAACTAGCATCAATACTAAAGTAAGGTTTTAGGGTAACAGCTGTTGTTTGCACAATACACTGCGCTTCTCCTTTCCAATTGGTAACAACTAAAAAATCTCCAATTTTTGGTAATGGTTCATCTCTGTATTGCAAACCTAAGAGGGAATGTGAGGTTGCCTTTTTTACACCTTTTAGCACCAACTTAGCTAATTTGTTTGCGTCTTTCTCGTTATCTCCAAAGAATTCGGTTTTGGGAGCTTCATGAAAAGCATCTTCTAAGTGTTTATTCAAATAATCTCCCCACATATTACTTGCAGAAGCGTTCTCCATATTGGTGTTTTAATTCTATTATAGTCTAAAAATACACTGCAATTAAAAGTATTTTACTGTAAATCTTATAAAAAATCGGTAATTATTAAGGTATTTATGTTCAAATAGTCATCACTTACGAGAATTTCCCGTTGTTAAATTGTTCAGCTGCATGTTTCGCCGCTCTTGCCGTAAATGCCATATAGGTTAAGGACGGGTTTACACAGCTAGAAGACGACATAAATGCGCCATCAGTTACATAAACGTTGGGAACAGCGTGTACTTGATTGTGTTTGTTAAGTATGGATGTTTTTGGGTCATGACCCATTCTAGCTCCACCCATTTCATGAATACCAAGACCCGGCCCAGAGGATTCTTCATAAGATTCCACATCTTTAAAGCCTGCCGCTTTAAACATTGCTACAATTTCTTTTTTGATATCTTTTCTCATGTTAAGTTCATTTTCTTTGAACTCTACATCAAATTCTAGTTGTGGTAAGCCCCAGTTGTCTTTTTCTGTTGGGCTAAGACGTACCGTATTATCATCATAGGGCAAAAATTCACCAAAACCTGTTACGCCTATTTGCCAAGTTCCAGGTTTAAGAATTTCATTTTTTAATTCTTTCCCATAGCCCATTTCAGCAATTGATTCGGACCAATCTCCTCTACTTGCGGTGCCTTGATAACCAAAGCCCCTTAGGTAACCTTCTCGCTTCGTTTTTTCGTCTATGTTTATAAACCTTGGAATATAGAACCCATTTGGCCTTCTTCCTTTATAATAGGTATCCAAATAGCCGTCTACTTTAGCACTTGCACCAAGCTTGTAATGATGATCCATAATTCCACGTCCCAAAGCATCGGAATCATTCCCAAGACCGTTAGGAAAACGTTTAGATTTTGATTGTAAAAGAATACCTACGGTTGCCATTGCAGATGCACACAGGAAAATTACTTTAGCATTAAACTCTATTTTCTCATTAGTTTCTGCATCTATAACACGCACACCGGTAGCCATTTTGGTTTTTTCGTCATAAATTACTTCATGAACTATGGAATTGGGCCTAAGTGTCATGTTACCCGTTTTTTCTGCTGCCGGCAATGTAACGGAGTTACTACTAAAATAACCGCCAAAGGGACAGCCTCTAGAGCATCTAGCTCTATTCTGGCAAACACCACGGCCTTCAAACTTAGAATTTGGATCTGTAATATGAGCTGCCCGCCCAATAGTTACCAACCTACCATCATCAAACTTTTCCGAAGTCGCTTTTTTAAATTCTTCTTCTACACAGTTAAGTAACATTGGTGGTTGAAATTTACCGTCTGGTAATTGTTTTAAACCTAAATTTTGCCCGCTTACACCAATATATTCCTCTATCATATCGTACCATGGTGCTATATCCTTATAGCGCACGGGCCAATCCACACCTATATTCTCTTTTTTATTGGCTTCAAAATCAATATCGCTCCATCTATAACTTTGCCTACCCCATGTTAGCGACCTGCCACCTACCTGGTAACCGCGTATCCAATCAAATCGTTTCTTTTCTACATACGGATGGTCAAGGTCGTTCACAAAAAAATGTTTGTTGTCTGCCTTGGGAGCCCAACCCAACCGTGCCTGTTTATGTTGTTGTTTCTTTTCTTCGGTAGATAATTCACCTTTTAACGGGTAATCCCAAGGGTCATCGTTCATAGTGGGGTAATCTTCTCTATGTTTCACCATTCTACCACGCTCCAAGACTAAGGTTCTTAATCCATTTTCACATAGTTCTTTGGCTGCCCAGCCGCCACTTATTCCTGTACCGACTACAATAGCATCAAATTGTTCGTTTTGATTCATTTTAAATTTCTTGTAATTTTCTTACGGTATTCGCTATATTTATAACCCATTTTAAAAGGATAAGTTTGGGATAATCTATTCCTAAATATAGGGTTAAATTCTTAAAAAAAACACAAAGTAAATAATTTGAAGCAAGACATAAAATGAGGACAATAAAAGGACCAGCAGTGTTTTTGGCACAATTTGCAGATAGTAAAGCACCTTTCAATTCTTTAGATGGGATGTGTAAATGGGCAGCTGACTTAGGCTATAAAGGCATACAAATTCCTACATGGGAACATTTTTTAATTGATTTGGATAAGGCTGCTGAAAGTCAAACCTATTGTGATGAACTCAAAGGAACCATTAATTCTTATGGGTTAGAAATTACAGAGCTTTCTACGCATTTGCAGGGTCAGCTTGTGGCTGTAAACCCTGCGTATGACCTTATGTTCGATAATTTTGCTCCAGTTGCAGTAAAAAACAATCCAAAGGCAAGAACAGAATGGGCGGTTGAAACGGTAAAGAAAGCGGCGACAGCAAGTAGAAGATTAGGTATTTCTGCACATGCTACTTTTTCTGGTGCCTTGCTATGGCATACCATGCACCCTTGGCCACAACGTCCAGCAGGATTAGTAGAAATGGGTTTTGAAGAATTAGCAAAAAGATGGCTTCCCATATTAAATCATTTTGATACCGAAGGTGTAGATGTTTGTTATGAAATTCATCCAGGCGAGGATTTGCATGATGGCGATACGTTTGAACGATTCCTTAAGGCAACAGGCAATCATAAAAGAGTTAATATTTTATATGATCCTAGTCATTTTGTACTGCAACAATTAGATTACTTAGCTTATATAGATCACTATCATGAATTTATAAAATCTTTTCATGTTAAGGATTCTGAATTTAATCCAACAGGGAAGAAAGGTGCCTTTGGAGGTTATAATGATTGGGGAGATAGAGCTGGACGTTACCGTTCTTTAGGAGATGGTCAAATAGACTTTAAAACCATTTTTTCTAAGCTTACCCAATATGGATGTGATGTTTGGGCAGTAATGGAGTGGGAGTGTTGTATAAAAAGCCCTGAACAAGGCGCAAGAGAAGGTGCTATTTTTATCCAAGATCATATTATAGAAGCTACAGAAAAAACCTTTGATGATTTTGCTGGAGCTGATATTGATAAAGAGGTTTTAAAACGAATTTTAGGAATTTAAACATAGAAATATGAAACGAACACTAGTTTTATCGCTATTTACCGTACTAATTTTTAGCTGTAAAGAAGAAAAAAAACCTGCGAGTGAGTCAGTTACAGAGCTGACTACAGAAGTAGTAGAGGCGGTAGTCTCTGATAATGATTGGACCGTACTACCTCTAGAGAAATGGCAGGCGTTCAAAGGGGGGGAAGTAGCATCGTTTTGGAAAGCAGAGGGCGAGGAGATTGTTTTTTATCCCCCTACTGCGGAAGAACGAAAGAAGCCAGACGGTGGCCGTGAATCCTTTAATATCGTAACTAAAGACGCATACACTAGTTTTAAGTTGTCATTAGAATGGAAAATTTCTGAAGCAGGTAATAGTGGAATTATGTGGGGCGTAAGTGAGGATGAAAAATATGGTGAGCCATATCAAACAGGTTTAGAAGTTCAGATTTTGGATAATGAAAAACATCCAGACGGTAAAAACGGAACATCGCACCAAGCAGGAGCGCTTTATGATTTAGTAAGTCCAGCAGAAGATGTAACAAAACCAGTTGGTGAATGGAATCTTGCGGTAATTACAATTAATCATGAAACAAATGAAGGAACTTCCTTTTTAAATGGAGTTGAGGTTGCTAAATTTCCGGTAAATGGCGATGCTTTAAATACCTTATTAAAAGGTTCTAAGTTCGATGGCTGGGATGGCTTTGGCGCATACAAAACAGGTAAAATTGCTTTGCAAGATCATGGAGATGTCGTATCCTTTAGAAATATTAAAATAAAAGAACTGTAACATATTTTCTGTCTACCAAACAATACATAATCATGAAAAACTATTTTTTAATTAGTGCTGCATTGCTTTTTTTAACCAGTTGTCAAGAGACTAAAAAAGAGGAATCTTCTACAGAAGATATTTCTACTGAAGAAGTAGTTCCTAGTAAATATGTAGGTGAAGAACCAACTACGCCGGAAGCAACGGAGATTTATGAGCCAGTTCCTCCAAAAGTAACGCTTAATGATAAAGGAGTACCAAGTGATGCTATTGTTTTGTTTGATGGGAGCACTTTAGATGAATGGATTCATGTACAAGATAGTTCAGCTGTACAATGGCAAATAATGGATGATGCTAGTTTATTGGTTAAAGATAAATCTGGTGATATTAGAACAAAAAGAGATTTTGGAAGTATGCAATTGCATATTGAATGGAAATCACCAACAGAGATTATTGGCGAGGGACAAAGCAGGGCAAACAGTGGTATTTTTATTCAGCAACGATATGAGGTGCAAGTTTTAGATAATAATGACAATGATACCTATGTCAATGGTCAAGTAGGTGCTTTGTATAAGCAATCAGTTCCATTAGTAATGGCGTCAGTTCCTACAGGGCAATGGAATGCGTATGATATTATTTTTCATGCTCCTGAGTTTGATAGAGAGGCCCTTGTTACTCCTGCATATGTTACTGTTTTGCATAACGGAGTATTGGTGCAAGATCATTTTGAAATTGAAGGTTTTGTTAAATACATAGGATGGCCAGAATACCAAGCACATGGTAAAGCACCAATTCAATTACAAGATCATGGTGACAATAGCCGTGTTACTTACCGTAATATTTGGGTACGTGAGTTATAGCATAAGTTTACTGCGAGACTAAATAACTACCTTTACCAAGATTTAAATAACACCTATGATTCAATCCATGACAGGATTTGGGAAGTATGTAATGCAACTTCCAACGAAAAAGATAACAATAGAAATCAAATCACTCAACAGTAAGAGTATTGATTTAAACGCCCGCATGCCTTCTAGCTACAGAGAAAAGGAGTTAGA
>CALHVP010000220.1 GCA_938038975.1 uncultured Maribacter sp.
TGTTGATATGTACTTTCCTACATTTGATGAAGACCCTGAATTAGTTCGTTTAAGTATTAAAGATGCAAAGAATGTTCTGAACCCAATGGGTGTAAAAATAAGTATTCATGTTCTGGATGATGGAGGACGTGAAAGCATGAAATTAGTCGCTGCTGAAGAAAGTGTTAATTACATAACTCGTGATGGAAATATTGGTTTCAAAGCAGGTAATCTTCGTAATGCTATGGAACAAACATGTGGTGATTTCATAGTTATCTGTGATGCTGACACACGCCCTCTTCCAACCATGTTACAAAACACCTTAGGTTATTTTAAAGACTTTAACGTGGCATGGGTTCAAACTCCACAATGGTTTTTTGACCTTCCTGAAGGTAAACCTTTAGATAAAGTTCTAGAAAAATATTTATCTACGCCAGGAAGTCATTTTGGTAAATTAATACAGAAAGTTATTGGCCCAGTGCAAATTGGACAAGACCCATTTGTTAATGACCCTAAAATGTTTTATGACGTTATACAACGTCGCCGTAATTGGTGTAATGCATCTTTTTGTTGTGGCGCGGGATCAATTCATCGACGTGAAGCGGTAATGGAAGCTGCCCTAAAATCCTATGCAGAACAATTGGATAGCGACGTTGAAAGTATTAAAAACAAAGTAAAGAAAATCACTGGCGAAAAGGAAATAGATCAAGGCCTTATAGGCCTAGTCAACCAACAAGCACTAATGGACAACGAATTTACACCTTATAGATTTCATGTTTCTGAGGATATTTACACTTCAATCGTCTTACATTCGGATTCTGATAGAAACTGGAAATCAGTATTGCATCCAGAAGTAGAATCTAAAATGTTATCACCTCAAGATTTACTGACGTGGACGATTCAGCGCTTTAAATATGCTGGAGGAACGCTTGATATTGCTAAAAATGATAATCCTGTTTTTAGAAAAGGAATGTCTCTTCCTCAACGTTTAATGTACGCAACTACAATTTGGTCATATTTAGGCGGTATCTGGAATGCTATCTTCCTTACTGCTCCATTAATTTATTTATTCTTTGCCATTTCTCCAGTACAAAGTTATTCGATGGATTTTTTCATTCATATTATTCCTTTTTTAATTCTGACCGAACTAGCCTTTATGGTCGGTGGCTGGGGACTCGCAGGATATCCATCCAAAGCATCCTATTTGGCTTTTTTTCCCACCAATTTAAGAGCGTTATGGACGGTTATGAAAGGAGAAAAAATTAGCTTTCCAGTAACACCTAAAGATCGACAAGAAGGGAGTTTCTTGCATTTAGCCATTCCCCAAACAGTGCTAATTATTTTAACCGCTATTGGAATATTTTATGCCTGGTCACAATTTAAGTTAGAACACCCTTCTTATGATATTAATGGTGTTTTATTAAATACCTTTTGGGGATTAAATAATATGCTAGCTCTTAGTAGTATTATTTTTGCTGCCTTGTGGAAACCTGACGTAGAGGAAAACTCTTAAGAAAAGTCTCATTATTTCAAGAAAATATTCGGATTTTATATTAGGGAAAATTATTATGAATAATAACAATAAAAATACTTTGAGCTTCAAAGACAATCTAGTCAGAGCAAGGGCGCATATCATTTTTATGTTGGCCTTAATTACTGCTTTTTCCTTGGTTATCTTTTTAGATAGCACTTCTTTTGAAAATCGCGTGGTATCAAAATCACCAGTAAAAAAGGTCATAGATTTGAAGATTCCTGAAAAAAGAGATCTAACTACTGAAGAAATAGAATGGGCAAAAATTGCGTGGCGCTATTTTCAAAATAATACCATTGAAGAAACGGGATTAGCTAACTCGGCTAACCTTTATCCATCGACTACTCTTTGGGATAGCTCATCGTATTTGATGGCGGTAATATCAGTCAAAAAGATCGGAATCATTGATCAAAAAGAATTTACTAAAAGAGTGACTAAATTCCTTGAGAGTATGCTTGCATTACCTCTATATGATAATCAACTTCCTAATAAAGTTTATAATACTAGAACTCTTAAAATGGTTGATTACAATAACCAAGCAACAGAGAAAGGCTTAGGTTGGTCTGCGATTGATATCGGACGCCTTATGGTCCCATTAAATATTTTAGTATGGAACTACCCAGAATTTACACCTAAAGTAAAAGCTTTAACCACCAAATGGGATTTAAATGCCGTTGTAAAAGATGGAGAAATGTTCGGTGCATTAAATGAAAATGATACTACTGTTTACTTACAGGAAGGTCGTTTAGGTTATGAAGAATATGCTGCGAAGTCATTTCAACTCATTGGCTTAGATGTAAGTAGCGCTATTGATTACACTTCTTGGCTTGAATTCGTTAACATCGATGGTGTCAATGTACCTACCGACACCAGAACACCGGAACGATTTACAGCTTACAACTATGTGGTAAGTGAGCCCTATATTCTTGATGGCATTGAATATGGGTGGGATCAACTCTCGCAAGAATTTTCTGGCAGAGTTTATGGAGCTCAAGAAGCTCATTATAATAAAACTGGAAAACTCACAGCAGTAAGTGAAGATAATATCGACCAAGCACCCCACTTTGTTTATAACACTGTTTTTACGGATGGCAAAAAATGGAGCGCAATTACTGAAGATGGAACAGATGCCTCTGAATTTAAAACCTTAAGTACTAAAGCAGCATTTGGTTGGCATATGCTATATGAAACAGAATATACAAAAAAACTAATAAAGGCAGTTAGTGTCCTTAATGATCCTGAGCAAGGTTGGTATTCAGGCTTGTATGATAAAACCGGCAAGCCGAACAAAGTACTAACAGCAAATACTAATGGCATCATTCTAGAAACATTAGCCTATAAACAAACAGGTGTTTTACTAAAACAATAAAAATAAATGCATGATCTCTAAGTAAAGTTAGTAAGAGGGAAAATTTTTCCAGACAGGATTGGATTGGAACAAATAGTATAAAAGTGGGGGTGTCTTTTAAAGAATTAAACACTCTATAAACAAGTCACAAATAAAATTAAAAATAATAAAACGGTGCAAATAATGAATAGCAAACAATCTGAGGTCTGGGAAAAGTTAAAGCAACATGCCCAAGAAACTTCTGACTTTCATTTGCGCGAAGCTTTTGATAAAGATAATAAACGCTTCGAAAAGTATTCACTGTTATTTAATGATCTACTTTTTGATTATTCAAAACAACGCATTAACCAAGACACTTTATCTCTATTAATAGAATTGGCTGTGGCATCAGATATAGAAGGCTGGCAGAAAAAGCTATTCAAAGGAGAGAAAATAAACCATACAGAAGATCGTGC
>CALHVP010000221.1 GCA_938038975.1 uncultured Maribacter sp.
CAATACAGTAATACAGACGGTTATAATGAAAACCAAGATCAATATGTATTTAGGGATATGTATGAGCTAACAAAAGCTGCTGCATTACAAGATCCAGAGAAAAATAAATTTATACTTAAAGGACGTTATAAATCTGAAGGTAGTAATGGAATTCCAATAGGGGCATTTAATGTGCCACGTGGTTCGGTAACTGTTACAGCGGGTGGACGTCAATTACAAGAGGGTATTGATTATACGGTAAACTACCAAGCGGGTACAGTGCAATTGCTTGACCCAAGTTTAGAAGCTTCTAATACCCCAATTAATATATCTGTTGAAAATAATGCAGTTTTTGGGCAGCAAACACGAAGGTTTACAGGAATTAATGTAGAACATCAAATTAATAAGAATTTTGTTCTTGGGGGTACTTTGTTAAACTTGAATGAGCGTCCGCTGACTCAAAAATCTAACTTTGGTGTTGAGCCGGTTAACAATACTATTTTTGGTCTTAACGGAAATTTTTCTACTGAGGTTCCTTTTTTAACACGAATGGTAAACAAGTTGCCAAACATTGATACAGACGTGCCTTCTAATGTTTCAGTTCGAGCTGAGATTGCTTGGTTAAAACCAAACTCACCAAAGAATGCGGATTTTCAAGGAGAGACAACAACTTATTTAGATGATTTTGAAGGTGCTCAAGCCTTAATAGATATACGTGCTTCTTTAGGTTGGACATTAGCAAGTACGCCACTAGAGTTTACTCCTGGCGGACAATTGTCTGGAAGTTCTCCAGAAGACGCTGCCAACTTAGAAAATGGTTTTGGTAGAGCAAAAATGGCTTGGTATACAATTGATCCTATTTTCTACACGAATCAAAGGCCAGACGGTATTAGTGATAATGATATTTCTATAAACCCAACTAGGAGGGTATTCATAGATGAAGTTTTTCCTCAAGTAGATATAGCTCAAGGACAGACTACTGTTCAAGGTACGCTGGATATGGCTTATTACCCCAATACAAAAGGGCCCTATAATAATAATCCTGATTTTGATACTACACAATCTACTGAAAAGTGGGGAGGTATTATGCGTTCTTTAAGTAGTACGAATTTTGAACAAGCCAATGTTGAGTTTGTGCAATTTTGGGTTTTAGACCCTTATGTTGATGGTGAAGCTACTACCGCAGGAGAATTAGTTTTAAACCTAGGTAATATCTCTGAAGACATTTTACGAGATGGTAAAAAACAATACGAAAACGGACTTCCTGGAGTGGATAGTAACGATTTTGTAGCTCCTACTTCTTGGGGTGAGGTACCCGCAACACAATCTTTAGTCTATGCTTTTGATGCTAGTGAACCAAACCGAGCATTGCAGGATATTGGATTTGATGGATTAAATGATGAAGCTGAACAAGCAATTTATGATAGCAATCCTGGACCTGATCCGGCTTTGGATAACTACCAGTATTATTTGAACCGTGAAGGTGGGATTTTGGAACGTTACTTTGATTTTAACAACCCAGACGGTAACTCTCCTGTAGATGTGACCAATACGAATAGAGGGTCTACAACATTACCAGATGTAGAAGATATTGATAGAGATTTAACAATGAATACGGTAAATAGTTACTATGAGTATCGTATAAATATCAAGCCTAATACAACAATTGACGACAAATACGTAACAGATATAAAAGAAGGCGTTACACCAGAACTTCCAAATGGTGATCAACTGAATAGAAGATGGATTCAATATAAAATTCCGTTAAGTGATTTTACTGATGATGTTGGTGGAATTACAGATTTTAGGTCTATCAGTTTTATGAGAATGTACATGACTGGTTTTAATAGTCCAACAGTATTGCGTTTTGCTACCTTGGATTTGGTTCGTGGTGATTGGCGTACATACACTAAAACATTACAAGATCAGGACATTGATAATAATCCTGCTGATGACGGTACTACGCTAGATGTTAATACGGTAAATATTGAGGAGAATAATAGCAGAATTCCTATACCTTATGTATTACCTCCAGGGGTTATACGAGAACAGTTAAATAATAATAACACGATTATCCGTCAGAACGAGCAGTCACTTTCACTTTTAGTTGAAGGTTTGGAAGCTCAAGATGCTAGAGGTGTTTTTAAGAATTTAAATATTGATATCCGTCAGTATAAAAACTTAAAAATGTTTATACATGCTGAAAAAATTGTGGATAGCGATTATGCAGATAGCTCTACTCCGCTAATAGGTTTCCTTCGTATGGGAACAGATTTTTCCCAAAACTTTTATCAAATAGAATTACCGTTACAGTTTACTTCTTTTGGAGCAACCTCTGAAAGTGAAATCTGGCCAGAGGTAAATCAAATGGATATAAGTTTGACTGATTTAAATAAGGTGAAGTCCTTATGGATACAAGGTGGTGATTTAAGTGAGGTTAGATTCTTTGAAATAGAGAACGGTGAAGTCTTTCCAGTAAATGAGTTTGATATAAGAACTCCTGGTAGATTACGTATTGGAATAAGAGGAAATCCTTCTTTAGGAAGTATCCGTAGTATCATGGTGGGTATAAAGAATCAAGATAACCTTCCTGCAAGGGGAGAGGTTTGGTTCAATGAATTACGATTGGCAGGTTTAGATAACAATGGAGGCTGGGCTGCAGTAGCAGCAATAGATGCTAATATTGCAGATTTTGCTAATATGACCGCGACAGGAAGTACGAGTACATCTGGTTTTGGTACTATTGATCAAATGCCAAATGAAAGAGCTCGTGAAGACGCAATTTCATATGATTTAGTAACAAATATAAATGTAGGACAGCTTCTGCCTAAAAAGTGGGGCATACAACTGCCATTTAACTACGGTATTTCTGAGCAAATTATAACACCGGAGTTTGATCCTGTATATGATGATTTGAAATTAGATGATTTAATAGCTGCAGCTCCAGACCAAGAGGCTGCTGATGAAATTAGAGAACAAGCTGAGGATTATACTAAAAGAACAAGTATTAACCTTATTGGAGTTAGAAAGGATAGAGGAGAAGAAGCAGATGAAAATTTCTATGATATAGAGAACTTTACTTTTAATTATTCCTACAATGAAACGGATCACAGAGATTTTGAGATTGCGGAGTTACGTGATCAGAAAATTAACACAGGCTTTGTGTATGCACATAGTTTTGATCCTGTAGAAGTGGCGCCTTTTGCTAAAAAAGATTCTTTGTTTAATGGCGCTTACTGGAAATGGCTAAAGGATTTGAATATTAATCTATTGCCTGCTAGCATTTCATTAAATTCTAATATTAACAGACAATTCAATGCACAACGTTTTAGAGATGTTAGGGAAGAAGGTGTAGACCGTTTAGAGTTGCCAGAATTGCAACAACGTAATTACTTATTCAATTGGCAATATGCGTTAAACTATAATTTAACAAAGTCCTTAAGACTTAACCTTACAGCATCAAACAATAATATAGTTCGCAATTATTTTGAGGACGGTAGTAATCCTAATTCTGCTATAGATTCTAACTTAGGTCTTTGGGATGGTTTCTTTGACATTGGAGAGCCTAACAGGCATTCACAACAAATGCAATTGAATTATGAAATTCCTTTTGATAAGATACCCGCATTGGACTTCATTAATGGGCAATACAGTTATACAAGTAATTTTGATTGGCAACGTGGAGGAGATGCGCTAAGAGAGGTCGTTGGTAGTGATATAAATACAATTCAAAATGCAAATACGCATAACCTTACGGCTTCTATGACCATGCAGAAGTTCTATGATTTATTAGGACTTAAGAAGCGTGAAGGGATGTCCAAAGCAAAAGCTTCTCCTATAAAATCTAGTGTGGCAGGTGATGAAGAAAAAACTAAGAAAAAAAGCAGTAAACTTTTTAATACCGTTATAGATGTAGTTACAATGGTAAAACGTGTTAATGTAAACTATAATGAAAATAGCGGAACGGTACTCCCTGGTTATACACAGTCAATAGGGTTTATGGGTACAGCTAGGCCATCATTAGGTTTTGTTTTTGGTAGTCAGTCAGACATTCGCTTTGAAGCAGCTAGAAATGGTTGGTTAACTACATTCCCAGAGTTTAATGAACAGTTTGTAACTAGGACTAACAAGCAATTGAATATTACAGCAACCGCCCAACCCACAAAAGATTTAACTATAGATTTAGTAGCAGATAGGCAATACTCCGAAAGTTATCAAGAGAACTTTAATGTAGATGTAAATGCTGATGAGCCTTACAATTTACAGCTTGGAAATAATTTTGGAAGCTTTAGTATCTCTACAGTTATGATTGGTACTGCTTTTAGCAAGAGTGATGAGTTTGATTCTAAGAGTTTTGAGCAGTTTAAGGCCAACAGACTTACCATTGCAAATAGATTGGTTTCCGATCGAGGAGAAGCTATTGGAACATTGGATGATGATTTATTTCCAGAGCGATACGGTAAAACGCAGCAAGACGTTTTATTACCCGCTTTTTTTGCAGCATATACTGGTCAAAGTGCAGACAGGGTAAATCTAGATTCTTTTAGGGATATTCCAATTCCAAATTGGAATGTGAAGTATACGGGTCTAATGAAGAATAAGTGGTTTAAAAAGAGATTTAAACGTTTTTCTGTTCAGCATGGGTACCGCTCTTCATATAGTATCAACTCGTTTCAGACGAATTTAGAAAAGCAAAATGGACCTATTGATTTGGAAACCTTAGATGTCTTGCCAGATAACATTATTAATAATGTGGTCCTAACAGATCAGTTTAACCCACTAATGCGTGTAGATTTTGAAATGAAAAACTCTGTAAGTGTTTTAGCAGAGGTTCGAACTGATAGGGCTTTGTCATTAAGCTTTGATAACAACCTAATGACAGAAATAAACGGTAAGGAATATACCGTTGGCCTAGGATATCGTATTAAAGACGTCAAAATAGTAACGAATATAGGTGGTAATAAAACCCGTTTAAAAGGAGATCTTAATTTAAAAGGAGATGTCACACTTAGAGATAATATCACCATTATTAGAAATCTAGATATAGACAACAATCAAATTACTTCAGGTCAAAACTTATTATCTGTAAAATTCACCGCAGATTATGCTTTGAGTAAACAATTGAACGCGCTGTTTTTTTATGACCATTCGTTCTCTCAATTTGCCGTATCTACTGCTTTTCCACAAACAACTATTAATGCTGGGTTTACCCTACGTTATAATTTTGGTAATTAAGATTTTGCCATAAAACAATCTTTAGTTTTATATTTCAATTCCACTTTTTGCTGTGTATCTCAACGGTTACTTTAGAATAACATAAACAACTATCCACGTTTTTTTTGAAAACCTATAAAGAATCATTTACATTTGCCAATATCTAATTTGACAACAATGAACATACCAGCAGAACTAAAGTATACAAAAGATCACGAGTGGATTAAAATCGATGGAGATGTAGCTACCGTTGGGATTACTGATTTCGCACAAAGCGAACTTGGAGATATCGTTTACGTTGAAGTAGATACACTAGATGAAGAGCTAGAAAAAGAAGCCGTTTTTGGAACGGTAGAGGCTGTAAAGACAGTTTCTGATTTGTTTTTACCACTTACAGGAGAAATTATTGAATTTAATGAGAGTTTAGAGGATGAGCCTGAAAAAGTAAATTCAGACCCTTATGGAGATGGATGGATGGTAAAAATTAGATTTACCAATCCAGATGAGGTTGAAGAACTATTAAGTGATGCCGATTATAAGGAGCTTGTTGGTGCCTAAAATTTTATTTTTTAGAATCGCATTTGTAAGCTGGTTAGTGTTTATAACATTTTCCAGCTTATTTTCTTTTTCTGGAATGGTTAAAGATTCCCGTTTTAATATCCCATATGCTGATAAAGTAGTTCATTTTGTTTTTTACTTTGTATTGGTTTTTCTTGGGGTGTTAGCTGTAAAGCAATCGATTAAGGTGAAATCTGATACTAAGAATACACTAGTGTATGCTTTTCTTTTCGCTTTTTTTTACGGGATACTAATGGAGTTTTTTCAGTATTTTTTTACTGAAAATCGGCAGGGAGATATTTTGGATGTGTTGGCAAATACTTTAGGCGCAATAGCGGGCGTAATCGTAATTAGTTCATATTTAAAAAAGGGTAGGTCGTTAAAATGAAAATTTTAATTGGATTTTTAGTATTTAATTAGTTAAATTAGCAATCACTAAATTGTATATATATGGAACCGAAGAAGAATCCAAAGGCAGACTTAACTAAAAATAGTAGTTTCTATTTTGTTATAGGTCTATTTGCTGTAATGCTTTTTACGTATGTCGCTTTTGAGTGGAAAACGTATGATAAGAGCAATGATTATGATACATCAATGAATGTTGATGATTTGTTGGATGAGGAAGTTCCTATGACGGAACAAATTAAAACGCCACCACCACCACCACCACCACAAGCTCCTGAAATAATTGAGGTAGTTGAGGATGAGGAAGAGGTAGAGGAAACTGTTATTGAGTCAACCGAAACGAGTCAAGATGAAGAGATTATTGAAGTTGATGATGTTGTCGTTGATGAGATGGATGAAGATTTAGACGTTCCTTTTTCAGTTATTGAGGATGTTCCTGTTTTTCCAGGATGCGAAGGTGCCAGCGATAAAAGAGCTTGCTTCAATAGCATGATTCAAAAGCATATTAGTAAGAACTTTCGCTATCCTGAGATCGCTCAGGAGATGGGTATTCAAGGAAGAGTGAACGTTATGTTCGTAATTCAGAAGGATGGTAGTATCGGAGGCGTTAGAATGCGAGGACCGGATAAAAACCTAGAAAAGGAAGCAGCGAGAATTATTGATAAGCTACCAAAAATGACTCCTGGTAAGCAAAGAGGAAGAGCAGTACGTGTACCTTTTAGTATTCCAATTACTTTTAAGTTGCAGTAAAATTTATTGAATATATATGAAAGCCTGGACGTAAACGTCCAGGCTTTTTTTTGTTCGATAGTTTTTTATTGATAGAATTGGGGTTGATTCTTAAATAAGACAGAAATAGGGGTATTAGGTTGCAGAAATATCCCTTTGAGCTTATCTTTGTCCACCGATTAAGATAGAAATGAAAACCGCTGTAGGACAAGTAAAAACGAATTCCTTTTCCATGATTTTTTCCGACTTTAAGGAAATTACCAAGGCTAGACTGGCTATTAGCGTCGTTTTTTCTTCAATCGCTGGCTATTTTCTTGGTGCAGAGGAGCTAAGTCTAAATGCAGTCTTATTATTAGCTTTTGGTGGTTATTGTATGGTTGGGGCTAGTAATGCGTATAACCAAGTAATAGAGAGGGATTTAGATGCTTTAATGAATAGAACATCTAGTAGGCCTATTCCGGCAGGAAGAATGTCTGTAAAAACGGCAATGGTAATTGCGATTGTATTAACTATTCTAGGTGTAGTGTCACTTTACTTTCTTAATGCTAAAACAGCCATGTTTGGTGCAATATCTATTTTTCTTTATACAAGTGTGTATACTCCATTAAAAACGATAACACCTTTAGCTGTTTTTGTAGGTGCGTTTCCTGGCGCAATTCCTTTTATGTTAGGATGGGTAGCAGCAACAGACCAATTTGGTATAGAGCCAGGAACATTATTTATGATTCAATTTTTCTGGCAGTTCCCTCATTTTTGGGCATTAGGTTGGATGTTAGATGATGATTATAAAAAAGGAGGTTTTAAAATGCTTCCCACAGGTAAAAAGGATAAAGGAACAGCATTACAAATTATTATGTATACCATTTGGATGATAGTGATTTCTGTTATTCCTGCTTTTGGTATTACTGGGAGTTTAGACTTGTCTTTATTTGCCGCTATTATTGTGTTTTTAATGGGTTGTGGAATGCTCTACTTTTCTTTGCGATTGTATACCAAAAGAGATAATGCTTCTGCAAAAAGGTTAATGTTGGCTAGTGTAAGCTACATCACGTTAATGCAGATAGTATACGTAATTGATAAATATATAGGATAAAATGGATTTAACTCAAGGGTCAGCAAAGGAGAAGAATGACAGGGCAAAGAACATGATGCTTTGGTTTGGCATTGTTAGTCTTTTAATGGGTTTCGCTGGTTGGACTAGTGCTTACATTGTAAGTAGTGAACGAGAAGATTGGGCAAGTGATGTAGATTTGCCTACTGCGTTCTATATAAGTACGGTGCTTATCATAATAAGTAGTATTTCGTATATCTTGGCTAAAAGGGCTGTTGTAAAGGATAATCAAAAACAGGCGGATATTTGGCTGCTCGTAACCCTAGGTTTAGGTATTTCTTTTATAGTCATACAGTTTACTGGTTTTTCAGATATGGTTGCACAGGGCTACTATTTTACAGGACCAACAAGTAGCATTAAAATGTCCTATATGATTTTGATTGCTATGGTGCATATTCTGCATGTAGTAGCAGGAATAATTTCATTATTGGTTGTCTTGTATAACCAGTTTAAACGAAAATATTCATCACAAGAATATTTAGGTTTAACATTAGGGGCCACATTTTGGCACTTTTTAGATTTACTATGGGTCTATTTGGTGTTATTTATGACCTTTATGAAATAATATTTCCAAAGAAAAATAGTTTTGGATATAATTCAGCTTTTAAATAGTTGAAAAAAATGTAAATTTGCTAAGGTTTTATTAAACGATAAATTTATTTATGGATTCTACGGTAACAGCAGGAGCAGAAGAAAACGTTTGGGGTGGTGGAAACAGGCCTTTAGGTGCTAGCTACGGAAAATTAATGATGTGGTTTTTCCTAGTTTCGGATGCCCTTACTTTTTCTGGATTTCTAGCGGCATATGGTTTTTCGAGGTTTAAGTTCATTGAAACTTGGCCAATAGCGGATGAAGTGTTTACACATGTTCCTTTCTTCCATGGGAATTTTCCAATGTATTATGTGGCTTTTATGACTTTCGTTCTAATTATGTCATCTGTGACTATGGTTTTGGCTGTAGACGCAGGACATAAGATGAAAAAGAACGCTGTAATCTGGTATATGTTCGCTACAATAATTGGAGGTGCAATATTCGTTGGTTCTCAAGCTTGGGAATGGGCAACTTTCATTAATGGCGATTATGGTGCTGTAGAAACCAAAGGAGGAAGAATATTACAGTTTGTAAAAGCAGATACAGGTGAGCGTGCTTCTATTTCTGATTTTGCTATCGAAATACCAGGAGACAGAGAGCTTCATGAAAAGAAAAACGGTATTTGGTATTACGAAGAAGGTACTAGAACTAGTTTATCTCTTGAAGAAGTTACAAAAGGATTCAAAGCTGATTCTAACATATTAATTAGAACTGAACTGCTTGACGAGGAAGGCGAAAAAACGTTACTATCTAGAGAGCAGTCATTAGAAAAGTTAAAAAGCGCTACGATGGTAGTGGAAGGTGCTAATTTGGTCCAAAATGAGTATGGAAGCAGATTGTTTGCAGATTTCTTCTTCTTTATTACAGGATTTCACGGATTTCACGTTTTCTCTGGAGTAATGATAAACCTTATTATTTTCTTTAATGTTGTTATAGGTACCTACGAAAAAAGAGGGCACTATGAGATGGTAGAGAAAGTAGGATTGTACTGGCACTTTGTGGATTTAGTTTGGGTATTTGTATTTACCTTTTTCTACTTGGTTTAATAAAAAGTAAACAACGTTTAAAATAGTTACCGTATCATATGGCACACGAACATAAATTAGAAATTTTTAGAGGGCTAGTAAAGTTTAAGTCTAATACTCAGAAGATTTGGGGTGTTTTAGCTTTCTTAACCCTTATTACAGTAGTAGAGGTTGCGTTAGGTATTATTAAGCCTAAGTCTCTTACAGGGACATACTTCTTAGGAATGAAAGTTCTTAACTGGATATTTATTATTTTAACTCTAGTCAAAGCATACTATATTGCCTGGGATTTTATGCACTTAAGAGATGAGAAAACTGCTTTGAGAAGAGCTATAGTTTGGACTCCAATCTTCTTAGTGATGTACTTAGTGTTTATACTTCTCGTAGAAGCGGATTATATTTACAATATTTACAAAGATGGCTTTGTAACTTGGAATTTCTAGGATATAATTAACAGAATTAAAAGACGGTGTAATCACCGTCTTTTTTATTTTTGTACCAGTTTGTTATTGGGTCTCTATAGAGAGCTAATTATGCTATTAGTTTAAATCATTGAAAACTTATAAATGAAAAAAACGGTTGTACTTGTCATATTATTTGTCCTTCCAATAGTGGTTTATTTGTTCTTTGCTTCTGGGGTTAATAATTTTGGAAAATTAGCTACACTAACAGAGCAAGTAAATGAACTTAATTCTACAGATATTAAATTTCAAGATAATATTACAATCCTAGGATTTTTAGGAAATAATCTTGAAAGCAAGAAGGGTAATGCCTTTAATTTGAATCAAAAAATTTACAAACGATTTCATGAGTTTAATGATTTTCAGTTTGTAATGGTTATGCCAAAAGGAACTGAAGAAAAGGTTTCTGAGCTTAAAGATGAACTTTCAAATTTAGCAGATGTATCTAAATGGAAGTTTGTTTATGCCGATGATAATGAAATTCAAGATCTATTTTTAAGCTTACAAACAGATACTCAGTTAGATGCTGATATGGGTTCTAAGTATGTCTTTATTATTGATAAGGATAGAAACTTAAGAGGTCGAACAGATGATGAAGAGGAAGGTACTAAATATGGGTTTAATACCAATTCAGTAGCTGATTTGAATAATAAAATGGAAGATGATGTAAAAATCATTTTGGCAGAATATAGATTAGCCTTGAAGAAGAATAACGCAAATCGGCAATAGAAGTGAACAAAAAATACACATATGTTTGGGTTTCTCTAATCATTTTAATTTTTGGAATTATTGTAGTTCCAAGAATTGTAGAAAGAATGAAAAAGGGTACTATCATACAGAATGATAGAATGAACAGAATACCCCAAAAGAAAGGACTTAGCTATATCACTTTGAACGGAGTAAAACGTAAAGCGCCAAATTTTCAGTTATTAAATCAGGATAGCTTAGTTATATCTAATAAGGATTACTTAGGTAAAGTTTATGTCGTAGAATTCTTTTTTACATCATGTCCTAGTATTTGTCCAATTATGACAGATAATTTGGTTGTTCTTCAAAATCATTTTGAGGACCAAGATGATTTTGGAATAGCCTCTTTCAGTATTACACCACACTATGATACGCCAAATGTCTTAAAGCGTTATGCAGAAAAGAAAGGCGTTACAGATATGGATTGGCATTTAATGACTGGCGATAAAGATGTTATCTATGATTTAGCAAATGCTGGATTTAATATTTTTGCTTCAGAAATGCCAGACGCTCCTGGTGGTTTTGAACATTCAGGTTTATTTGCTTTGGTTGACAGGCAAGGTTATTTGCGTTCTAGGAAAGATGATTTCGGAAATCCACTAGTGTATTACAGAGGTGCCATTACAGAAGAAATGGGAGAGAACGATCATGGTGAAAAAGAACAGATTACAATTCTAAAAGAAGATATTGCAAAATTACTAGCTGAGTAATATGGAAGTGAAAAGTACAAAAGAGAAGAGATTTAATAAGATGATAGCCGTTGTTTCTATCGTCATACCAATCGTAGTAGCACTATTATTTGGAGTAAAATTACCTAATGTGGAGCCTCTTTCTTTTTTGCCGCCCATATATGCAAGTATTAATGGTTGTACGGCAGTACTGCTTCTGGTTGCTGTTTGGGCAATAAAGAATGGCAAACAAAAATTGCATCAAAACGTAATGACCTTAAATATTACTTTATCGTTATTGTTTTTGTTAATGTATATCGGGTATCATATGACTTCAGATTCTACATCTTATGGTGGTGAAGGAGCTGTGCGTTACGTATATTATTTTATATTGATTACTCATATTGTATTGTCCATAGCCTTGATTCCTTTAGTCTTAAGAACGTATGCTAAAGCATATCTAGAGGATTATGAAGGACACAGGGCACTCGCTAAGTATACCTTTCCTATTTGGTTGTATGTAGCTATTACTGGAGTAGTGGTTTATGTAATGATTTCACCTTATTACGCATATTAATTATGTATAAAAAGCTATTTTTTTTACTCGTTATTTTTACTTTTTTACTTCCTGAAATGGGTACTGCCCAATGCGCAATGTGTAGGGCTGTACTGGAGAGTGAAGAATCTGGCAGAGCTGCAGAAGGTATAAACAATGGGATTGTTTACTTAATGGCAATTCCCTATGTATTGGTGGCAGGACTTTTCTATTTCATCTACAGGAAAATGAGGCCTTAACACAATTTTAGGAATTTAACATATTTTTTATTCTTTATGTGTAACATTGTTTAAGATTAGTAGTCTTATTCATCGTACAGTACTTGTATTGTGCTCATCAATCAAAAAATCAATCAACATGTTCGACTTAGAACGATGGCAAGAAATTTTCGAAACTATTCGGAAAAACAAATTGCGAACTTTTCTCACTGGACTTTCTGTAGCGTCCGGTATTTTTATTCTGGTTATTTTATTGGGCTTTGGTCAAGGAATGCAAAATGGTGTGGCCAAAGAATTTGAAGAAGATGCTGCAACGAGTGTTTGGGTTTGGCCAGGGGTAACTACTAAACAATATAAAGGACTTAACCCGGGGAGAAGAATTCAACTAAGAAACGAGAATTATAATTTTTCTGCTGTATTACTAGAAGATGATATTGAAAATAAATCTCCAAGGTATTTCGTACGTGGTGGTTCTGTTAATTATGGTAAAGAATCTTTGGCCTATGGTATACAGGGCGTATCACATCAATTTCAATTTATTGAGAATGCATATATGTCTGAAGGTAGATTCCTTAATCATACAGACGAAGTAGATAAAGCTAAGGTTGCAATCATTGGTAATAAAATAAAACGAGATGTGTTTAAAGATACGCTGAGCCCAATAGGTCAGTTTTTAGATATATCTGGAATTCCGTTTAAGATTATTGGTGTTTATGGTGATGTTGGTGGTGAACGAGAAGAAGAACGTATTTATATTCCTATAAGTACGGCGCAACAAGTTTTTAATGGAGCAGATTACTTAAATAATATGAGTTATACTTTGCCTCCTACAGATAATTTTGAGGAAGCTGTAGCGCAATCCATTACTTTTAAAAATAATCTTAGAACATACTTACAACAAGCGCATACTGTTGCTCCTGAAGATACTAGTGCCATCCAGATTTGGAACCCTATGGAAGAGGCAAAAAGGTTTTATAGCTTAATGTTGGGGATAAAGTTTTTCTTTTGGTTTGTAGGTATCTGTACAATTATCGCTGGTGTAGTTGGTGTAAGTAATATCATGCTAATTGTCGTTAAGGAGCGGACAAGGGAAATTGGTATCCGAAAAGCATTTGGAGCCAAGCCTTGGTCTATTATAGGAATGATTCTACACGAAGCAATTTTTGTCACTGCCATTGCCGGGTTTACTGGTCTAATCTTTAGTATGGGATTATTAGAACTTATTGGGCCACATGTAGAAATTGATTATATAGTGAACCCTTCGGTTAATTTTAATGTTGCCTTAGCAACAGTTTTCGTGCTCATATTTGCAGGTACAGTTGCAGGTTTTTTCCCTGCATGGCGTGCTGCACGTATTCATGTTATAGATGCCCTTAAGGATGAATAAGTTGAGTCGAAATGAAATACAATTTTTTGTGCCTTTAGTTATATGTAACAAAGTAATAGTATATGTTTAATAAGGACCGTTGGAAAGAGATTATTGAAGTGTTGTCCACTAATGTGTTCAGGACTTTGGCTACGGCTTTTGGTGTGGGTTGGGGTATTTTCATCTTAATCATACTTTTGGCTGCGGGTAAAGGGTTGGAAAATGGAATCCGTGCAGATTTTGGTGATATAGCAACGAACACCATGTTTATGTGGTCAAGAAATACTACTAAGCCCTATAAGGGATTGCCTAAGGGGAGAAATTACCGTTTTAAATTAGAAGATGTAACTGCTATAAATGATCGCGTCCCTGGTCTTAGATTCATTTCTCCTAGAAACCAATTAGGTGGTTTTGGAGGGGGGAATAATGTTATAAGAGGACTGAACGCCGGAGCTTTTAATGTCTATGGAGATTACCCGGAAATTATTAGGCAAGAGCCTATGACTATAACTTCAGGTAGGTTTGTAAACCAAAACGATATAAATAATAATAGAAAAGTTGCCGTAATCGGTGAAGGAGTAAAGAACGAACTGTATGATAAAGGTGAAGATATACTAGGATCCTATATCAGGATTCAAGGTGTCAACTTTATGGTGGTTGGTAGTTATAAAAAGAAAAGTAATAACGGAGATGGAGAAGAAGGTCAGAAGGAAATATTTGTTCCTTTTACCGCATTTTCTCAAGCCTTTAACATGGGTAATGATGTAGGGTGGATGGCCATTACTGCTAATGATGGTAATTCTATTACGAGCCTTAAAGAAAGTATCGTAAACGTGGTTAAGGAGAATAGAAAGATTCATCCAGATGATGAAAGAGCGGTTGGTTATTTTGACTTGTATGAGCAATTTAATAGAGTGGAATCACTCTTTGGTGCGCTACAATGGGTAGCTTATTTCGTAGGAGTACTGGTTTTATTATCTGGAATCATTGGGGTAAGCAATATTATGCTGATTGTCATAAAAGAGCGGACTAAGGAAATTGGCATAAGAAGGGCTCTAGGAGAAGATCCTTGGTCCATTAAAAAACAGATATTAATGGAGTCTATTTTTCTAACCATTATCTCAGGTATGGCAGGTATTATATTTGGAGCTTCATTTATTTATGGAATCAATGCTATCCTAGATTCTGTTGGGCCAGTAGATATGTTCGTGAATCCAAGTGTTAGTTTAAACGTAGTAGTTGTTGCCTTAATTATTTTAATAGTATCAGGGCTTTTAGCAGGGTTTATTCCTGCTCAAAGTGCTATTAAGGTGAGGCCAATAGAAGCATTAAGAACAGAATAACAAACATCAATCATAAAAGAAAATCAAACTAATAATGAAGAAGTCTACAACCATTGTAATTTTATTGTTAATCGTAATCGCATTTGGCGGATCTATGTATTACCTGTATCAAAAGAATGCACAAGACCCAGTAGTATATGAGACTGCCACCCCTTCTAAAGAAACCATCATCAAGAAGACAATGGCAACAGGGAGTATCCTTCCACTGGAAGAAGTGCTTATAAAACCAAATATATCTGGTGTAATAGAAGAAATCTACGTGGAAGGTGGTGATTTTGTAAAATCTGGCGACTTACTTTGTAAAATAAAAGTAGTTCCCAATCTTAATGCTTTAAATGATGCAAGTAATAGTATAGACGGCGCTAAAATTGGTTTGGATGATCAAATGCGCAACTTGCAACGTCAAAAAGGTCTTTTTGGTAAGGGGGTTATATCGCAAGTAGATTTAGAACGCGCACAGGTGGCTTATGATCAAGCAAAGCAAACCTATGCAGCTGCTAGAAAAAGATATGATATTGTGAAGACGGGTACTACTGCAGGATACGGGAATGCAGCTAATACGCTGATTAGAGCAACGGTAAGTGGAATGGTTTTAGAGGTTCCTGTAGAGGTAGGTAATCAGGTAATTGAGAGCAATACTTTTAACGAAGGAACTACTATCGCAGCCATTGCAGATGTAGAGAAGATGATTTTTGAGGGTAAGGTAGATGAATCGGAGGTAGGTAAGATTAAGGAAGATCTTCCATTAGAAATTACAGTTGGCGCAATTGAGAATAAAGTATTTGCTGCTGTTTTAGATTATATTGCTCCTAAAGGAAAAGAAGAAAACGGTGCCATACAGTTTGAAATTAAGGGCACTTTGAAAAAACAAGATTCTGTGTTCATTAGAGCTGGTTTAAGCGCGAATGCTTCTATTATTTTGGCAAGGGCAGACAGTGTGCTTGCAGTTAAAGAGGCTTTGGTTCAATTTGATGTTAAGACTAAAAAACCATTTGTAGAAATTGCTATAGGGGACCAAGAATTTGAACGAAGAGATATTGAACTTGGAATAAGCGATGGAATACACGTAGAGATTAAATCTGGTATTACTGAAGCAGATAAAATTAAAGTCTGGAATGAAGTAAAACCAGATGAATTTGCACAGAACTAAAATAATTTAAAATTTTGAAGCTTTTCTTGTAACATTTTTTGTGCTTTGATGTCTTATTAACGGATATCAGTTACAAGAGCTTCCAAACAACAAAGAGAACCAACATGATAGAAATTAAAGATCTTCACAAATCCTATAAAATGGGTAGCAATTCCTTACATGTTTTAAAAGGGATAAATTTCTCGGTAGAAGAGGGTGAATTAGTAGCCATTATGGGCTCTTCGGGATCCGGTAAATCTACATTACTTAATATTTTAGGGATGCTAGATGAGTTGGATGAAGGCTCCTATACATTGGATAACGTTCCTATTAAAGACCTTAATGAAACAAAAGCGGCTCAATATAGAAACAAGTTTTTAGGATTCATATTTCAATCCTTTAATCTTATTAATTACAAGAGTGCTCTTGAAAACGTAGCCTTGCCTTTATATTACCAACGTGTAGGAAGGAAAGAGCGTCAAGAAAAAGCGTTAAAATACTTAGAGCAGGTGGGTCTAAAGGAATGGGCTACTCATTTACCAAGCGAGTTGTCTGGTGGTCAAAAACAACGTGTTGCTATAGCTAGAGCAATGGCTGCAGAGCCAAAAGTGCTGCTTGCTGATGAGCCAACTGGTGCTTTAGATAGTACTACCTCTTATGAAGTAATGGATTTGATTCAAAAAATTAATGATGCAGGTAATACTATTTTAGTAGTTACTCATGAAGAGGATATTGCCCAAATGTGCAAGCGTATCGTTCATTTAAAAGATGGAGTTATTGTAGAAGATAAGAAAGTAAAACAAGTTAGAGCATCTGAATATGTTTAGTATTGATACTTGGAAAGAAATATTAAAGACCATACAGAAAAATAAGCTCCGTACCTTTTTAACGGGGTTTACTGTGGCGCTTGGGATTTTTATTTATGTAACCCTGTATGGTATGGGTAATGGTCTCAACAATACTTTTATGAAATTTTTTGGTGATGATGCTACCAATATTTTCAGGATTTACCCTTCTCAGACTACCATCCCTTTTGGTGGTTATAAAGCAAAAAGACAGATTGAATTCAAAAATGAGGACTTGGATGATATTGCTAAAGAATTTGCACCATTGTTAGAGTATATTACACCTCAAATAAGGAGAGGGGCTTTTGTTACCTATAAAGAGAAATCTGATAATTATACTACAAGAGCCATTGCTCCTGGTATGCAGTTTGCTGAGAAGACAATAATGATGAAAGGGCGTTATATAAACGCTAAGGATATTAGGGATAGAACCAAATATGCTGTGATTGGTAGAATGGTAGAGAAAGATCTCTTTCAAGGGAAAGAATCTTTAGGAGAATACATTGATATTGGTGGTAGTGCTTTTAAGGTTGTAGGAGTTTTTCAAGATGATGGTGGAGATAACGAGGAACGCTATATTTATCTACCATTTACTACACGTCAGCTTATTGAAGGTAATAATGATAAGATAGGCCAGGTTACCTTAGCATTTAATGAGGCAATAGGATACTCGGGAGCGATGAAATTTCAAAGGAATCTGAATGAGTTTATTAGAAAAAAGAAAGTAATTAGTCCTAATGATCCTCGTGGTATTTACATAGAAAACGTTGCGGACAATCTAAAGCAGAACCAGCAATTTGCAAGTGTTCTTAAAATCATTATTTCTGGAATTGCATTTGCAGTAATTATTTCAGGAATACTTGGAATAAGTAATATCATGGTCTTCGTAGTTAAAGAACGGACTAAGGAAATAGGTATAAGAAAGGCCATGGGAGCAACACCGAAAATTATCATTAGTACTATCTTATTAGAATCAATTTTCATAACCGCTATTTTTGGTTTTATTGGTATGGTTCTGGGTATTATGACCCTTAATAGTATCCAAGGTAAGGTGCTGGAAGATGATTATTTTATCACAAACCCTTCTATTAATTCAGGAACGGCAATATTTGTGACCATTCTGTTAGTTATTTGCGGAGCACTTGCAGCATATGTGCCAGCAAAAAGAGCGGCAAGAATAAAACCTATTGTAGCACTAAGAGACGAGTAATATGAGACAATTATTTGATGCGGATACATGGCGGGAAATTTTTCAATCTATTGGAAAAAATAAGTTGCGTACGTTCCTTACCATGTTAGGTGTATTTATTGGTATATACATATACATAGTTCTTTCGGGAGCTTCGCAAGGCTTAGATAATGGTTTTGAAAAGCAATTTCAGACCATTGCCAGAAATAGTTTATTCGTTTTTGGGTCGTCTACTAGTAAACCATATGCAGGTTTTAAAACGGGACGTAGAATACAATTAAAATTGAGTGATGTTGATGCCTTGCAACAACAATTACCTGAAATTATGGCCATTGCCCCAAGAAATGTTAACGGATTTTTTGGAAGTGCACCTGGTATTATAAAACGAGGAGTTAAAATAGGAAATTACTCTGTCTTTGGAGATTTTCCAGCATTCACTAAAATAGCTACCAAGAAAATATACGATGGTGGAAGGTTTATAAATGATGAGGATATAGAACAAGAGCGTAAAGTTTGTGTTATTGGTGAGCGAACACAAAAAGAATTGTTTGACAAGGATGAGAATCCAATAGGGGGCTATATCGCTATTGAGGATGTGAATTTTCAGGTAGTTGGGGTTCATAAATTTGCAGGTGGCGGCCCGTTTGATAATGATAGTGATATATTCATTCCTTTTACAACCTATACAAAATTGTACAATACTGGCGATAATGTTTCTTGGTTCGCAATTGCTGCATATGATGATGTAGACGTAGTTCAGGTAGAAAAGGATATAAAGGCCACCTTACGGCGTATCCACAAGGTAGATCCTACAGATGAAAAAGCAATTGCATCATTTAATCTTGGGGCAATATTCAAAAAGATTTTTGGGTTTGCCAACGGTCTTACTTTTTTATCCTTGATTGTAGGGATAGCGACAATTCTAGCGGGGGTTATTGGTATTGGAAACATCCTTTTAATCTCGGTTAAAGAGCGTACTAAGGAGTTGGGCGTAAGAAGAGCATTGGGAGCAACACCGGCAGAAGTTAGGAATCAAATTTTAATTGAATCATTGTTTTTAACATTACTGGCTGGTATTATAGGAATTATCATGGGTGCATTAACCCTTAAATTAATAGACGTGTTTACGCAAGATGTAGATATCCCGTATACGAATCCTACAGTTCCTATACCATACGTTATCGGTTCCTTGTTACTTATGGTGGCTTTAGGAGTACTCATAGGATTAATACCAGCCCAAAGAGCTGTAAGTATAAAACCGATAGACGCTTTAAGAGAAGAATAAACTAAACCAATAAATACTAATACACTTAAGAAATGAACAAGATTGTAAAGTACATATTAATCGGAATTCTAGTCCTAGGAACAATATGGGCGGGACTATTCTTTATCAAAAGCAATAGTAAGTCTGCTGTTACCTACGAAACTCAGAAACCTTTTATAACTTCTATAGAGAAGAAAACGGTAGCAACAGGTAAAGTGATACCTGAAGATGAAGTAGAGATAAAGCCACAAATTTCTGGTATTATTGACAAAATTTTATTAGAAGAAGGCGTAAAAGTAAAAGCAGGGGATCTAATAGCGGTTATAAAAGTAGTTCCCAATGAACAGGCATTATATCAAGCTAAAGGAAGGGTTAGTAATGCAGAACTGTCATTAAACAATGCCAAAATCGAATATGAAAGAAGCAAAACCCTATACGATAAAGGTGTGGTTTCTAACCAAGATTTTATTAACCAAAAATTGACGTATGAGCGAGCGGATCAGGAACGCAAGAATGCTAATGCAGATTATCAGATTATTCGTAGGGGTTCTATAGGTGGTTCTACAGCGGCCAATACGGATATTAGGGCTACAGTTTCTGGGACGCTATTGGAGATACCAGTAAAAGCAGGTGATCAGGTGATACAAGCGAATAATTTCAATGATGGTACTACCATTGCTACGATTGCAGATTTGACTAAAATGATTTTTGAAGGTAAAGTAGACGAAGGTGAAGTAGGTAAATTGAAAGTTGGAACACCTTTAAAAATCACCTTAGGCGCATTGGAAGGAACTGAGTTAGATGCTAAATTAAAATTCATTGCACCTAAAGGTTTAGAAGAAGCTGGAGCTGTACAGTTTAAAATAGAAGGAGATGTAGAGGTTAGTGGTGATGTATTTATTAGAGCAGGTTATAGTGCTAATGCGTCTATTGTGTTGGAGAAAAAAGATGATATTCTAGTCATACCAGAAGCTTTACTACAATTTGATAAGTCAACTAACAAGCCTTTTGTAGAGTTGGCTGTTGGTTCGGAAGCCGATCAGAAATTTGAAAGAAGGGATATAGAGATTGGAATTTCTGACGGAGTAAATGTGGAAATCATTTCTGGATTAACTGAAGAGGATAACGTAAAGCAGTGGAATAAAACGGAACCTATTAAGAAAGGTGAGGAAGAGGAAGAAGAGGGTGAAGAAACAGAAGAGTAAACATCAATCAAATCAATAATCAAAAAATCAAAAAATGAAATTTAGATTAACTATCATAGCACTATTTGGTATAGTGGCCGTTTCTCTGGCCCAAACTAAAAGATGGACACTTGAAGAGTGCGTGGTCTATGCTGTGGAAAATAATATTTCTGTCGCGCAGTTTGAACTGGATCTAGAAAATGCACAAATAGATAGGTCAGATGCCATAGGTGATTTCTTGCCTAGCCTAAATGCAAATACTTCTTATTCTAGTAATACGGGTTTTTCCATTAACCCAACAAACAATCTTCCTACAAATAGTACTCAGAATAATGTGAGTGCAGGAATTACCACAGCGGTAACTCTTTTTGACGGATTGCGTAACGTACATCGTTTAAATAGGGCGAAAATAAATACTATAGCAAACCAGTTTCGTTTAGAGGATTTAAAAGACGATATTCGACTTAATGTTGCTAATTCTTATTTGCAAGTTCTTTCAAATAAGGAAGGATTAAAAGTTGCTAAAGCGCAGTACAATGCAACTGAACAAGATTTAAAACGAATTGAAGAATTGGTAGAAGCCGGAGTTGTTCCCAGAGGTGATCTTTTGGATATTCAGGCAACATTAGCTACTCAGCAGCAGCAGATTGTCAATACCGAGGGTAATGTGCTTTTGGCAAGAATTGGTTTGGCACAATTGCTTCAAATTAGCGATTATGAAAATTTTGATGTTTCAGACGAAACCTTCGATATTCCAGTATCTGATATATTGAATAATTCTCCTAGAACGATTTTTGCTAAGGCATTGGAATTTAGGAACGACGTCAAACTTTCCAAATCAAACATCGAATTGGCAGAAAAGGATTTAGCTATAAGCAAAGGAGCTTTATTGCCTACTATAGGTGCTTTTTTCAACTATAACACCAGATATTCAGATGTTGCTCAAATACCTGGGCCACCTGTAACCGCAGGCGGACCTCCGGTTTTTTTTACACCAACTTTTAAAGATCAGTTGTGGGTTTTTGATGGTATTTCCTATGGGGTGCAAATGAATATCCCCATTTTTAACGGATTTAGTGTTAGAAACAATATACATAGATCCGAGATAGCTGTCGAACAACGAAAACTTCAATTTGAGCAAGAAAAACTAGACTTAGAGAATACTGTGAATCAAGCTTATGTAAATGTGAATACATTTTATGAATCTTATGTAGCTGCAGAAAAAACATTGGAAGCTAGACGTTTGGCCTACCAATATGCGAAAGAACGTTTTGATGCAGGTTTATTGAATGCTTTTGATTTTACGCAAACACAGGCAAGGGTAGATAATGCCGAAGCGGATGTAGTGAGAACAAAGTATGACTATATCTTCAGATTAAAAATATTGGAATTCTATTTTGGAATGCCTATCTCTTTAAATTAGACTAACTCGATTATTTTAGAAGCCTGTAAATTTCATATTTACGGGCTTTTTACTTTTATAACGAATGAATACCTTTGAGGCATGGGATTCATCTTAAATCTAGAAACTGCTACCACTAATTGTTCCGTGAGCTTAGCTAAAGACGGAAAAGTCATAGCTATCAGGGAGAATAATACGCCAAACTATTCCCATGCGGAGCAACTTCATGTATTCATTGAGGAATGTTTAGTAGAAGCTGGAATTAAACCAACTAATTTAGACGCTGTAGCTGTAAGCAAAGGCCCTGGTTCTTATACTGGACTTCGCATTGGTGTTTCCGCCGCAAAAGGGCTTTGTTTTGCCTTAAATATCCCTTTGGTTTCCATTGCTACTTTAAAAAGTATGGCATCGCAGGTGAAAGAGAACTATGATTTAATTATTCCAGTTTTGGATGCGAGAAGAATGGAAGTGTATTCAGTTATTCTTGATACTAATTTAAATGAATTAAGACCTACAGAAGCAGAAGTTGTTGATGAGAACTCTTTTCTGTCCTACTATGAGAATACTAAGGTTCACATCTTAGGAAGTGGAGCTGAAAAAATTAAAAACCTACTTACACATCACAATCTTTCGTTTAATACAGAGTGTGTCCCTTCCTCAAAAGAAATGGCAGTTCTTTCTTTTGAAAAGTACAAGATAAAGGACCTTGAAGATGTGGCCTATTTTGAGCCCTACTATCTTAAAGATTTTATGCTTCAAACAAAGAAAAAATAAAAACCCCCGAACAAAATGTTCAGGAGTTTAAAATTTAAATTATTGTATTTACTTTACTTGGCGCATAACACGTTGTGGGAAAGGAATTTCTATACCTTCTGCATCGAATCTATTTTTAATTTCTTCAATAACATAAAAATGTGAAGGCCAAAACACATCGTTTTTTGCCCAAAAACGTAGCGTTAGATTAACGGAGCTTTCTCCTAATTCTCCAACATAAACTTCGGGTGCGGGGGTTTCCAATATATTTTTGTGCTGTGCGCATATGTTTAACATAATGTCTTTAGCTTTTTTTATGTTAGACCCATAACCTATACCAACATCTATCTTATCCCTTCTCGTTTCCTCTGCGTTGTAATTAATTATATTATTGTTAGACAACTGTCCGTTTGGGATTATGGCTAACTGATTTCCAAACGTCGTTACTTTTGTAGTAAATATCGAAATTTCCTTGACGGTACCATCCACTCCTTGAGCAGAAATAAAATCGCCAATTTTGAAAGGTTTGAATAATAGTATGAGCACTCCTCCTGCAAAGTTGGATAGGGAGCCTTGCAAGGCAAGACCAATGGCCAAACCTGCCGCACCAATAATCGCTACTAAAGACGAAGATTGCACACCTAATTGTGTAATTACTAGTACGAATAGTACAATTTTTAAACCTATGGAAATTAAACTTTGTGTAAATGTCTCTAATGAACGATCATAGTCTTTAGCTTTGAAGAATTTACGCACCAATTTATTTATTAAGCGTATCAGGTACATGCCTATTATCAACATAAAAATAGCAGCTACAAGGCTGGGCAATGAGTCCCATAACCAATTGATGGCATTTTCAATATGAGCTTCGTAATTGGTAATTCTTTCCATAATTTTATTTTTCTCTTTACAAGATAATTTTTTGCAAAGTTCCATAAATTATTCCAAATCTCTTTAAGTTTTGGGGAATAGTGTTAGCACTTTTAGCATTTGAGTTAAAGTAAATTAGAAGGTACTAGTTAATGTAGTTATACTATCGGTAAGCTTAACAACTTCTCTTTTTAGTAAAGAAAAACAACCATAGTCGTATCTACTTCATAATAGTTTTTAAGATTGTTTGGTAAGATATCGCGTAGTCACTGAATAGAAGCGGCTTGTGGTATTTTTTTAGAAGATTTAAAAAAAAATAGCGCCTTTTTAGGCGCTATTAAAATTTAGATTGTTGAGGATTATTTTACCTCAAAAGTGATTTTTACATTCACTCTAAAATCAGTTATTTTCCCATCATCTACAGAGGCGCTTTGCTCGTTTACATAAACCGAACGTATGTTTTTTACAGATTTGGAAGCGTGATCTACCGCTTTTTTTGTTGCATCTTCCCAGCTCTTGTCGGAATTAGCTAAAACTTCTATTACTTTTAAAACTGCCATAATTAATTTTATTTAGTGTTTCCTACAAATTACAAAAAAATAAGCTTCGAATCTAAGCTTTTGGACTTATTATCCGTTTATAGCAACTACCTCATTTACTTTGTCTCCCATCATGTTTTTTAACATGGTTTCAATACCGTTTTTTAATGTAAAAGTAGAAGATGGACAGCCACTGCAAGCGCCTTGTAAAATCACGTTCACTCTTTTTGTGTCCTTTTCATAGGATTGGAATAGTATATTACCACCATCACTTGCAACGGCTGGTTTTACATATTCTTCCAAGATATCAATGATTTCCAAAGATGTATCGTCTAAATCACCAATAGGTTCATTTTTTTTACTTGTTTGAGGTTCTGCAGCTTTAACAGATTTTGCATTTTCAGCCACAATTTCTTTACCATCCGCAATGAAATTACGTATGAGCTCTCGAAGTTCAATGGTAATGTCTTCCCATTCCGCTACTTCATATTTGGACACACTTACATAATTGTCATCCAAAAAAACTTGTTTTACGAATGGGAATTGAAATAAGTCCATTGCTAATGGTGAAACTCTTGCCTCATCAATATTTTTGAATTCGAATGCAGCGGCAACAATTTTTTTACTTGCTACAAATTTCATGGTAGAAGGGTTTGGAGTAACTTCTGCATAAACAGTAACAGGAATTGGTTTTCCATTATCTTCCTCCAAAACTACTGGTTCACCTGCGTTTAAGTACTCTACTAGTTGTTGTGCAACCTCATCTTTTACATCTTCCCATTGCACAATATCAAAACGTTCCAAGCCAATAAAATTACCCGATATATATACTGTCTTTACAAAAGGAAGGTAGAAAAGCTGTTGCGCTAACGGTGAATTTTTTGCCTCATCAATATTTTTGAATTCATAGTTTTTTCTTTGAACTAAAATATGATTCGCTTCAAACTTAAGTATAGTTGGGTTTTTTGTTCCTGATACGGTTATCGAATATTCTTTCATCTTATGCTTTTTAATAATTCAAGGTCATATTTTTATAACCTATGAATGTATATTTAATGATTTTCAAGTACAGTTTTAGTTCTTGTTTACAATCTTTATCATGTAAAGATATAATAGACAAAAATACGAAGGAATTCTAAGTTAAAGCCTACATAATATTGTTATGGTTATACCGTTATACTTTATATTTAGATGATTTTAGAACGGACGCCCCTTATTTTCCAAGATGAAATACAAATTATTATTTTTAGTTTCCTTCTTAGTTTATGGACTTAAGTCTAATGCGCAAGAAGGAATTCCAGTATATTTTGATTATTTATCAGATAACTATTATTTAGTTTATCCTTCTATGGCAGGAATTAGCCAAGGAGGAAAAGTTAGAGCTACTGCAAGGAAACAATGGTTTGATGTTGATGATGCACCAAGCCTCCAAACTATAAATGCACATTTTAGATTAGGTGATGGTCCAAGTGGTATTGGCGCAATTGTTTTTAATGATGCTAATGGTTATCACTCGCAAACTGGTTTAAAATTGACTTATGCACATCACCTTAGAATGGGCGGTAATGATGTAAGAACTCTTAACCAGTTATCTTTTGGTTTAAGTGGAACTATCTTGCAAAGTAGTTTGGACGAATCTGAATTTAGGTCCGTTACCCCTGATCCTTCGGTTTCAGGAATAAAATTAAGTGCATCATACTATAATGTGGATTTTGGAATGTCTTATAATTTCCAAGAGTTTTATACTCATTTTGCTGTGATTAATGCCTTAGGGAGTCAGCGAAATGTTTATTATCGTGATCGAGCTGACGATCCTAATCAGTTAGTTATTGATAATATAAGGAGATATCTTGCTTCTGTAGGCTATGTATTTGGAAAAAATGAATGGCAAGTAGAACCTTCTGTTCTTTTTCAGTTGACAGATTTCACAAAAGAGAAGACAGTAGATTTAAACGCGAAAGTGTACAAGGATGTTGATTTTGGTAGAGTATGGGGTGGCTTATCCTATAGGAGAAGTTTTGATGGGGCTCAGTTTCAAGCAAACGGAACTTTTGGAGAACAACGTTTACAACTTATAACACCAATTTTAGGAGCTAACGTAAATAATTTTATGGTATCCTATAATTATTCTTATCAAATGGGTGATATCCGTTTTGCAAACGGTGGTTTTCATCAAATTACGCTAGGGTATGATTTTGGACAGAAAGAACGTAAGTATGACTGCTACTGTCCTGCTGCTCAATAAAAAAATGGCCTTTTCGATTAATTAGAAAAGTCCATTGAAACTGGTTATATTTTTTTATTCCCAACTGTAATTTTTCTCCTTAGCTTGTTTTTTTATAGCGCTAAGCATTACGCTCTCTAATTCTCCTTTAGAACTACCTTTTTTATTATTTTCAATATAGGTTTTTCGCATGCTATTTAGTTGTTGAATTTCTTTCTGAATTTTCTCTCTTTCTTCTTTTTTTAATTCGATGTAATTAGTTATTTCCAACGTAGATTTATTCTGTAATTCTTTCGGTAGTTCGTGCTTTTTTAATTTGTTTACATCAAAAGTATCATCTGCAGCGGCATCCACTAAATCCCAATTTTTATTATTGTAAAGTCGTGAGCTTTTACTAACCGCACGTTTTACGGCAACCTCTTGTTCCAGCTCCATAGCATTAGTGTCTTGAGAATATTGCATCGCCATTTTAGTGCTGCCAAGGGAGCCATAGGATATATAAGTACTGTTCAGTTTCGAATTTAGTTTTATAATGATGGCATCATATGGCGTGTTTATATGAACAACCTCTTTATTATGGTCAATAGCCATATATTCTCCACCAGTTAATGCTGCACCATTTTTCCAATTGGTTTGTATTCCTTGTTCATAGTTACCGCAAAAAATAGTGTTTACAATTATATCTTTCTCTTTGGCGTTTGCTACAGCATCTTTATAATTCAGTTTTCCTTGGGTAAAGGGTTCGTTTCCTGCAATAAATATCATTTTTAAATTATCCTCATTTTTACCCCATTCCAATTGCTTTAATGAGGTCTGGATTACTTCACCACAATATTCTTCTCCTCCGTTAGTTCTTAATGAAAATAATTTTTCAGAAATTTCATCTAAATCGCTACTAAAGTTAAGGACCTGTTGTATGTAACCTTCACGTGATGAGAGGCCATCATTCCCATATTGATAAATGGCAATCTGTAGTTCTGGTCTGCCTTCATTACCGCATTTAGCATGTGTGAATTCATTAACGATGTCCCACAATTGTGATTTAGCTTGGTTGATTAAACCATCCATGCTATTACTTGTGTCCAGTAACAATGCAATTTTAACGGTATTGTTTTTGGAATTTGATGAAATAGGAGCTATCGCATGAGCTATAATATCCTTTTTTTCTGTTTTTGGCTCAGGTTCACAGCTAAATCCAAAAGTTAAGGATAAGCTTAGTAGTCCAATGGTAATTATTTTTTTCTGATTTTTCATTTTTAATCGCTTTAAGATTATGATGGTAAATCTAGGAGCAAACTATTTCTCAAAAAAGGAGCATTGAGGCAAGCGTGTTATTGGGTGAGTGAAAGCCCTATCTTGGCTTGTAAAGCTTTTGATTTTGGAGTTGTGAGTCTTTGAATCTGTCTTTTTCAATTTTTTTGTATCGTGTAGATGCGCTAAGTTTACAGTAATTGCAACCAATGAAAAAGCACTTTTTTTATATACTGTTATTGTTTTTGATGATTTCCTTTGAAGGTGTTTCTCAAAATAGGATAAGCGCGCAAAGCTTTACCTTAAAGGGAGGTGTTGAAATGAAAGATACGGCATCACCCATTTCAGGTGTTTTGGTTTCTACCTCTACTGGTGGGCAAACATTTACAGATGCCTTAGGACAATTTCGGTTGGATGTTACCTTGGGAGACCAATTAACCATACAGGATGCCCGATTCGAAACTGTTAGTGTTCTTATTAAAACAAAGGATGATATACTGGTTCAGGTTGAGGATAGTGATTTTAATGAAGAAAAGCATTCTACTTCCGATTTTTCTAAATCCGCTATTTCCTTTCATCAGGTGCTTTTAGACTCTGCTATTGCATATAAGAAAATAGATATTGTTAAGAGTACAGATTTTGTTGCTAAATCAATTAACCAACTAGGAAAGCGTGGGAATAAAAAGGAGTTTGCAAAATCACTAAGTACCCTAGGTGATATCTATCTTTTTCATAAACAATACGATTTTGCTATTGATAATTTTGAAGATGCTTTGGAAGTTAATAAAACTATAGAGACGTCATTACTTCTAGGTAAGACCTATGCTATAGTTAAAAATTATGCAAAAGTTGAGGAGGTGCTGACACCTCTTAAAGAACTCAAGAATATGTTGCCTTATCAACGAGTTACTATGTATGAGTTATTAGGGGATGCAAAAAAGGGGGAAGGAGTAATACCAACAGCTGTATCATACTACGAAGAGGGCTTAAAAGTGGCGAATAAAAACCAGATTAGTCCTAAAATAACAGATTTAACCTCTAAGATAGCAGATGCCTATGCACAGGGAAATCAACTAGTAGAAGCAGAAGCTTATTATGGTAATTCTTTAGAGCTTGCAAGTAAATTAGCTCCGAAAAGAGCTTTAGAGGAAAAGGAAAAAGTTGCGGATTTTTATAATAAGAAAAATCAATATCCAGAAGAAATTGCCCTACGAAAAAACAGCCTGGCGACTCTGCAAGAGTTGAATAGCTCAAAAAAGGTTGGTGGTAAGAGAGATTTGGGCGATACAATAACCACCCAGCGCATTAATTATAAAATTGCTAACGCTTATATTTCACAGGATAAGTACAATGAAGCTATACCTTTCTTACAGAGAAGTATCGTAGATGCGGGAACAGATGATGATTTGTTAGTTCAAAAGGATGCGACACGAAAACTATCTGAAGTTTACGAGTATAAAGGTGATTTTAATAAGGCGTTAGAAAGCTATCAAGACTATGTTGCTTTAGTAGATACGCTTTATGTTAGAAAGGAACAAGAAATTTCTCGAGCAGCTCGTTTTAATAGGGAAATTGCCTCTACACAAAGTAGGATTACAGGTTTGGAGCAAGAGCGTGAATTATCACAGAGCAAATATGATTTAGCACTTACACAACAGGAATTATCGGAAGAAAGTTATAAAAATCAAAAATGGATTATCTATTCTCTTATTTTTGGACTGGTTCTAATGGCTTTAGCTGCATTCTTTTTTTATAGGAGCAATCAACAACAAAAATTATCAAATAACCTTTTGGCTTTAAGATCTTTGAGGTCTCAAATGAATCCACACTTTATTTTTAACGCACTTAATTCTGTAAATAATTTTATTGCAAAAAGTGATGAACGAAGTGCAAATAGATATTTAAGTGATTTTTCTACCCTAATGCGTTCCGTGCTTGAAAATTCTGAACAAGATTATATTCCACTTTCTAAAGAATTGAATTTATTAGAGCTTTATATAAAATTAGAACATTCTCGTTTTCCAGATAAGTTTGATTATAAGATTATTATAGATGAAGCCTTAGACATTCCCAGTTTTCAGATTCCTCCAATGTTACTTCAGCCGTATATAGAAAATGCGATTTGGCACGGCTTACGTTACAAGGATGAAAAAGGTGTATTGGAAGTAAGTGTATCCTCGAAAGGAGATAATGAGCTTGAAATTTGTATTTCTGATGATGGAATTGGTAGAAAAAAATCTGCGGAATTAAAAACACAAAATCAGAAAAAACAGAAATCTAAAGGTATGGGTAATATTAAGCAAAGGGTTTCTATTTTGAATGACATGCATAAAGATAAAGTGGCTATTCAGATTTTAGATTTATCTAAAGACGGTACAGGAACTAAAGTGATTTTCACCTTAAAAAAAGACGTATGAAACTAGATGCAATACTTGTAGAGGATGAAGCTAATAGCCGTGAAATTTTAAGGAATTATTTAAAAAAATACTGCCCAAAGGTAAATTTGGTTGCTGAAGCAGCTTCTATCCAAGAGGGTTTAGAATTACTATCAAAGTATAATATAGATTTATTGTTCTTAGATGTTGAAATGCCTTTTGGTAATGCTTTTGACCTTTTAGAGCAGGTTCCTGAACGTACGTTTGAAACTGTGTTTGTAACAGCTTATGATCATTACGCTAAGGATGCCTTGAATGAACATGCGGCATATTATTTAATGAAACCCATCAATATAGATGAATTGATTAACGCTGTAGATTATGTATGGGAGGTAAAAGAGAAGGAAGCAAGCTTGCAACACGGTGTTTTAAATACCAAAGTAAAAGGAGTAGAAGGCAAGTTGACACTCCCCCAACAAGATGGCTTTCAAGTGCTTAATGTGTCCGATATCTTATATTGTAAGGCAGATGACAACTACACAGAAATATATTTAGAAAACAAAAAGATATTAGTAAGTAAAACTTTAAAATATTTTGAGGAAGCATTAAGTAGTTTTCCTTTTGCACGTATACATAAGTCCTATCTAGTTAATGTTAACGAAGTAGTTAAGTATAGAAAAGGCAAAGGGGGGAGTGTCGTAATTTCGAACGGAAAAGAACTTTTGGTTTCTGCATCTAAGAAGAAGGCTTTTCTATCATTTTTTGATTGATTTTATTTTAAAGGGACAATTATTAACTAGACTTAAGATAGAATAAAAGAATTTAAAATATAATAGTATACCAAATGATAAAGACGGTAAGAGGAAAAACCCCGGTAATTGGAACTGATTGTTTTATAGCTGAAAATGCGACTATAGTTGGGGAAGTAGTAATGGGAAATCAATGCAGTATTTGGTTTAATACCGTTCTTCGTGGAGATGTTCATTACATAAAACTAGGTAATAAAGTGAACGTACAAGATGGTGCTGTAATACATTGTACTTATCAGAAATCACCAACTATAATAGGAGATAATGTATCTATAGGACATAATGCCATTGTTCATGGTTGTACGGTTAAAGATAATGTGCTCGTAGGTATGGGAAGTATTATTATGGATGATTGTATTGTGGAAAGTAACAGTATTATAGCGGCAGGCGCTGTTTTAACTAAAGGTACTCATGTGCCAGAGGGAACTATTTTTGCTGGTATGCCAGCAAAAAAAATTAAAGATATAAGTCCCGAACTAAGTTCTGGAGAAATAAACCGTATTGCGGAGGCATATATCATGTATTCAGGCTGGTTTAAAGACGAAGAGTAGGTAGTCTCACCTAGCTTTTAATACACTTTAATAGTATGTTTTAGGTAATCCTAGTAGGGTTTGTGCTCTAACTTGGAGATGAATAATATATGCTTATTTTTGCCCTACAAAAATAGAACATATGAATGCATATATATTTCCCGGTCAAGGAGCTCAGTTTGTAGGAATGGGTAAAGATCTTTATGAAAATTATCCAATTGCTAAAGAACTATTTGATAAAGCGAATACTATTTTAGGTTTTTCTATAACGGATATTATGTTTAACGGGACACCTGAAAGTCTTAAAGAAACAAAAGTTACTCAGCCAGCTATCTTTTTGCATTCTGTAGTATTGAGTAAAGTTATGGGTGATGCGTTTAAACCAGACATGGTAGCGGGTCATTCTTTAGGAGAATTTTCAGCCTTGGTAGCTAATGGAGTTCTAAGTTTTGAAGATGGTTTAAAATTAGTTTCTCAAAGAGCATTGGCCATGCAAAAGGCATGCGATATGCAACCTAGTACGATGGCAGCTGTTTTGGGTCTAGAAGATACTGTTGTAGAGCAGGTATGTAAGGATACGCCCGGTGTAGTAGTTGCTGCAAACTATAATTGCCCTGGTCAGTTAGTAATTTCTGGAGAGATAGATGCTATTCATTTGGCATGTGAAAAAATGAAAGAAGCAGGAGCTAGAAGAGCATTAGTTTTACCAGTTGGTGGAGCTTTTCATTCTCCTTTGATGGAGCCTGCACGTGAGGAGTTAGCCGCAGCTATAGAAGCGACCACTTTCAGCAATCCAATTTGTCCAATTTATCAGAATGTTAGTACCACTCCTATTATGGATGCAAATGAAATTAAAAAGAATCTAATCTTACAACTTACTGCACCAGTCAAATGGACGCAGAGCGTACATAACATGGTTAAAGATGGTGCTAAAATATTTACAGAAATAGGTCCTGGTAAAGTTTTACAAGGTTTAGTTAGGAAAATAGAGCCAACTTCAGAAACACAGTCACCTTCGCTCTAATAAATGCATAAACCTGAAATGCTGCATTTTAACCCAAATACTTATTTTTAACCTGATTTTTAGGGGTTTAGATGTTTTTTTTAGTAATATTGCCACCCCTATTTTTTAAATTAATTTGTTAGGGGAATAGGTTCAAAGGAGCTGCTATGAAAATGAAAAAAATATTACCTCGTTCTAAAAGATTGATGTT
>CALHVP010000222.1 GCA_938038975.1 uncultured Maribacter sp.
TTTTTTATTTTCCTGTAGTTTGGTATTGATTCTATTGATCATTATGCTAGTTTGAAGTAGTCTATATATGTGTTTAAATCTTTATCTCCACGGCCAGATAAGCTAATCACAACTACATCTTCGGGTTTAAATGTTTTATGGGAAAAAATAGCAAAAGCATGTCCAGTTTCTATGGCAGGAATGATCCCTTCTAGCTGTGACAGTTCTAAACCTGCGGTCATTGCCTCATCATCTGTAGCGGAATAAAATTCTGCCCTACCAGATTTATGTAAATGCGAATGCATAGGTCCAACACCGGGATAATCCAATCCTGCAGAGATAGAATAAGGCTCTGTGATTTGACCGTCTGCCGTTTGCATTAACATGGTCTTACAGCCATGGATGATACCTACTTTTCCTAAGGCTGAGGTAGCCGCACTTTCACCTGTATTAACGCCTTTACCTGCAGCTTCTACAGCAATTATACCAACATCAGGATCATCTAGGAAATGATAATAGGTACCGGCAGCATTACTGCCTCCGCCAATACATGCTACCACGTAGTCTGGATTTTCACGGCCTTCTTTTTCTTTTAATTGCCATTTAATCTCTTCTGATATGACCGATTGAAAACGAGTTACCATATCCGGATAGGGGTGTGGTCCAATGGCAGAACCAATAATGTAATGCGTGTCTACTGGGTTATTAATCCAATCTCGTATGGCTTCATTGGTAGCATCTTTTAGGGTACGGCTTCCTGAAAGTGCAGGTCTAACTTCTGCGCCTAACATTTTCATACGGGCTACATTTGGTGCTTGCCTTGCAATATCTATTTCGCCCATATAAACGATACATTCCATTCCCATAAGGGCACAAACGGTTGCGGTAGCAACTCCATGCTGGCCAGCGCCAGTTTCTGCAATAATTCTAGTTTTACCTAGCCTTTTAGCCATTAAAATCTGGCCAATAGTATTATTGATTTTGTGTGCTCCTGTATGGTTTAAATCTTCTCGTTTGAGATATATTTTGCATCCGTGTTTGTCTGAAAGTCGTTTTGCAAAATATAAAGGCGAGGGTCTACCCACGTAATCCTTTAATAATTGATGGAATTCTTCTTGAAACGATTCTTCGTACATCAGCTCCAAATACTTGGAGCGTAATTCTTCCACATTTGGGTAGAGCATTTCTGGAATAAATGCGCCACCGAACTCTCCATAATAGCCTTTTTCATCAGCATGGAAACCTCCTACGTAGCTTTTTGTTATTTCTTTTTCCATTTTCTTTTTTTTTTCATTGCGAGCAAAGCAATTTATTACTCAATTTTCTTTTTTTATAACCACTAACCACTAACCACTTTCATAAACTCCTTTAATTCATTAATTTTTTTTAATCCCGGTTTAGATTCAAAACTACTATTTACATCTATAGCATGACAGTATTTTGATTCTGGTCTTTTTAGAAATGCAGAAATCTGTTCCCTGTTTTCTAACCCAATGCCACCGCTTAAAAAATAGGGTTTGGTAGATGGATAATCCTCCAAAACAGACCAATTAAAGGCATATCCATTGCCGCCCGGAAGTTTGCCTTTGGTATCAAATAAAAAGTAATCGCAAACAGCCTCAAAAGGTGTTAATAACGAAAAATCAAATTCATCTTTAATTGAAAATACTTTTATAATTTCTATAGACCTGTCAGGTTTTGAAAACCTGACAGGTCTAAGTTTTAGGCAATACTCGGTACTTTCATGGCCATGTAATTGCACCCCGTCTAAATTGTATTTTTCAATGATTGCTGTAACATCAGCTATTGTAGCATCTACAAAAACACCTATTTTTTTAATTTCTTTTGGTAAGGACGGAATTTCTCCGCTAAAAAAACGAGAAGAAGGTTCCCAAAATATAAAGCCTAAGTAATGGGGTTGCAATGCTGCAACCTCCTCAGGATTATACTTCATGCCACAAACTTTAAGTTTCATACTATTATTTAGAGCGTTAGTTATGATGATGCTATACTTGCTTTTTATAATTGATTAATAAAACCTGCTGCACTTTTACCTGGATTATTCGTCTTCATGAAGTTCTCTCCAATAAGAAAACCTTGGTATCCGTATGTTTTCAAATCGCTAATTGCTTCTACAGAACTAATGCCACTTTCAGACACTTTTACAAATTCATCTGGAATTAACTTAGATAAAGATTTACTTGTCTCTAAACTCACTTTAAATGTTTTTAGATCACGGTTGTTAACGCCTAACATATCTAAACTGGGCATTATCGATTTATGTAATTCTTCCTCATTATGTACTTCTAGTAATACATCTAAATCCAAATTTTTAGCAAATTCTGAAAGGTTTTTAATTTCAGCTCTGGTGAGTACGGCAGCGATTAATAAAATAACATCTGCGCCATAGGCTTTGGCTTCTAAGATTTGATATGCATCAATAATGAACTCTTTTCTTAGTAGCGGCATAGTTACCGAAGCTCTAGCTAACAATAAATCTTCTAATGAACCTCCAAAATACTTAATATCGGTGAGTACGCTCATTCCGCATACACCTGCCTTTTCATAACCAATGGCAACTTGGCCAACATTGGTGTTTTGATTTATGGTTTCTTTTGAAGGTGAGCGACGCTTATGTTCTGCAATAATGCCCGTATGACTATCTCTTAGTGTCTTAGCTAAAGACAATCCCTTTCTATTAAAAAGCACAGATGACTCTAACTGTGAAGCCGGAATCAAACTTTTTTTTAATTCTACTTCTTTGTATTTGTCAGCTACTATTTTATCTAAAATATTCATATTTTCAAATTGAATCCCTAATTATTATAGGTGAACCTACAGGCTCAATTCCTGTAATTTTTTTAATGCAACTAATCCTTTTCCACTTAACAGCGATTCTTTTGCCTTATCAAAACCTTCTTTAGGTGTTGTATTCTCAACAGTTGATATGGCAACACCTGCATTTGCACATACTACGTTGTTCTGCGCTTCCGTTCCTTTCCCATTTAAAACATTTAAAAATATTTGAGCGGAATTTGGAATATCATTACCTCCTGCAATCTCATGCGCTTTAATAGCAGTTAAGCCAAAATCTGAAGGTTTAATAATGCCTTCTGAGCCATTTGAAATTGTTTTGGTATCGCCGGTTAAGCTTATCTCATCATAGCCATCTAAGGCATGTAGTACTGTGAAATTCTTATCTGTATTCTGATACAAATAGCCATACATTCTAGCTAATTCTAGATTAAAAACGCCTACCATTTGATTCTTTGGGAAGGCAGGGTTTACCATAGGGCCTAGCATATTAAAAAAGGTTTTTACGGCTAATTCTTTTCTAATTGGAGCTACGTTTTTCATAGCAGGATGAAACAAGGGTGCGTGTAACACGCAAATACCAGCCTCTTCTATACATATCGTTAAAAAATCAGCTTTGTTACTAAATTTAATACCTAGAAATTCCATCACATTGCTACTTCCGCATGTGGAAGAAACACCATAATTTCCGTGTTTGGTAACTTTTACACCAGCTCCTGCTGTGACAAAAGATGCTAGTGTGGAAATATTAAACGTATCTTTTCCATCACCGCCCGTACCACATAAATCAATAGGATTATAAGCTGATAAATCTACAGGTAGGCATAATTCTAGTAAGGCATCACGAAAACCCTCCAATTCCTCTATAGTGACACTACGCATCATATATACTGTCAAAAATGCTGCAATCTGACTGGTATTGTAATCACCTTTGGCGATATTAACTAATATCTTTTTGGCATCCTCTTTTTCAAGGATTTCATGATTGATTAGTCTATTTAAAGTTTCTTTCATAAGCCCCTCCTAACCTCCCCAAAGGGGAGGAACTGGTCTCCTAGTTTTAATTAATATAATTTAACTCTAATCTTTTATACTTCATAATTTTATTCGCGAACAGCTATTTAGCTCCCCCTTTGGGGGTTGGGGGGCCTTACCCAATTCTTTAAAATCTGTTTCCCATCTGGGGTCAATACAGACTCTGGGTGAAATTGTACTGCTCGTATATCTAACTCTTTATGCCTTAAGGACATGATTTGACCATTTTCATCAAATGAAGTAGCCTCTAAACATGCGGGTAAATCGGTGTGAACTACCCATGAATGATACCTACCAACTTCAATAGTAGTTGGTAATCCTTTGAAAATATAATCCTCTTTTACGATGTTTATGTTAGTAGCTACGCCGTGGTATACTTGGTCTAGATTCACTAAACTACCACCAAATACCTCGCCAATTGCCTGTTGTCCTAAGCATACGCCAAAAATTCGTTTGCTACTGGCATATGTTTTAATAATTGATTTGAGTAAACCTGCCTCATCAGGAATTCCTGGGCCTGGAGAAAGCACAATATGCTCAAACGCATCTACTTCTTCTAAATCTAACTGGTCGTTCCGTTTTACGATTACTTCGCAATCCAAATCTTCTAGATAGTGCACTAAGTTATAAGTGAAACTATCATAATTGTCTATCATTAATATCCTCTGTCCCATTTAAATAGTTTCAGCGATTTCTAGTGCTTTGTTTAGAGCACCAAGTTTGTTATATGTTTCCTGTAATTCATCTTCCGCATTAGAAGCAGCGACTAAGCCAGCACCAGCTTGAAAATGTAATTCATGATTTTTACTCAGAAAGGTTCTAATCATTATAGCATGATTAAAATTACCTTTAAAATCCATAAATCCTATGGCACCGCCATAATACCCACGACTCGTTTTTTCATATTCCTCAATTAACTGCATAGCTCTATGTTTTGGAGCACCACTTAAAGTTCCTGCGGGAAAAGTATCTGCTACAATCTTCAACGTAGATATGTCTGGTTTTTTCATTCCGGTTACCTTAGAGACCAAGTGTATCACATGAGAAAAGTATTGAACCTCCCTATAGGTTTCTACATTTACCAGATTTCCATTTCTACTAAGGTCGTTTCTAGCTAAATCAACCAACATGACATGCTCGCTATTTTCTTTGTCATCTTGCGCTAATTGTTTGGCTAACTCAGCATCTTGTTCATCATTACCGGTACGTTTATACGTTCCTGCAATTGGATGTATTTCTGCTTTACCGTCCTTAACAATGATTTGCGCTTCTGGAGAGCTGCCGAATATTTTGAAATCACCATAATCAAAAAAGAAGAGGTATGGTGAAGGGTTAATAGAACGCAAGGCACGATATACATTAAATTCATCCCCTTTGAACCCTTGTGAAAACCGTCTAGATAATACCAATTGAAATACATCTCCTCGTTGGCAGTGTTTTTTAGCAAGGGCAACTTGCTCTTTAAACGCATCATCTTCTAGATTGGTTCTTACTTCGCCTTCTTTAGAGAAATTATAAGAAGCAAAATTTCGAACCTTTAAAACTTGCTCTAGCTCTGGTATATTATTTTCAGTATTAAAACAATGAGCAAAAAGATAGGCCTCATTTTTAAAGTGATTGATTGCTATAATATTTTGATACACGGCGTAATATATATCTGGAATAGTAACCGAGTTATCTTTTTTAGAAATTTCAACAGCCTCAAAATAACGAACAGCATCATAAGCCATAAAGCCAAAAAGACCGTTAGTAATAAATTTGAAATCTTGGTCTTCTACCGAGAATAATTGGCCAAAAGCATCTATTTCTTGAGTTACCGAGGCTTTGTCAGTAATTGGTGTTTCACTTTTGGTGCCATCTGGAAACTCCTTGGTTATGATTTCATTCTCAACTTTTATAGAAGCAATAGGGTTGCAGCAGATATATGAAAAACTATTATCGTTAGCATGATAATCACTACTTTCTAAAAGAATACTATTTGGAAATTTATCCCTAATTTTTAAGTAAACACTAACAGGAGTAATGGTGTCTGCTAGTATTTTTTTGAAATGCGTTTGTAGTTTAAATGACATAGTAAAAGCTATAAATTAAAAAAGGCTTGTCGTGATGACAAGCCTTTATATATTTTTCAATAGGGACTAGTTCACGATTTTTGTCGTAAGCTGTTCCACCACCAAGTGTTGTTTATTATTTTCATTAGTTCAAATATAGAAAGGAAATTTAAAGGCACAAATTTTCTTTGCCTAAAAATAAAAATCCCTTTGATTTATTTTCAAAGGGATTTCTAAACACTAAACTTGACATTTGGTGTGAAATGGCTAATTAAAGTGCCATATCTACCACTAAGTCAAACTCATCATAAATAGTTTTGTCTCCTAAGTCATCAAAAAAGCTACCTGATCCGTAACGTACATCAAACTTAGAACGATCTACTTTCATAGTTGCAGTCGCCTTATTTTCGAACATGGATATTACTAAGGTAATAGGTTTTGTAATGCCTTTTATTGTTAGGTCTCCTTTTACAGTGTAAGAATTTTTATTAAAATTCTCAGATGATTTAATCACCAATTTAGCAGTAGGATGCTTTTCTACTCCAAAAAAATCGTCTGATTTAAGATGACCTTCCAGCTTCTCTTTGCCATTTCCTGCAGTCATGTCTGTATTACTGATACTTGTCATATCAATAACAAATTCTCCTCCGGTTAGGTTTTTACCATTCATCATTAAGAATCCAGATTTTAGGTCAATGGTTCCGTCATGTGAGCCGGTAACTTTATATCCCTTCCAGGTTACTTTACTTTGGCTAACTTTAACTTCTTTTTTCTCACCATCTATAGGTGTGTTTGCCGTTGCTGAGAATCCGAACAAAAGGGCTAACAAAATACTTGATACTGCTTTTTTCATGGGTTTTATTTTAATGTAATTAAGTTAATAGAAAATTATATGTGTGTAAATAATTCTTGATTAGACTTCCTAACTTTTGCTAGATGCTGTGTTTGATCTTCTTCTGAACGATAGCCTACAGGTAAAACAACCGAAGCGCTTAAGTTCTTGTCATTTAAATTTAAAATAGTGTTGTAAGCTTCCGCTTCAAAGCCTTCCATAGGGCAAGTGTCAATCTTTAATTCAGCTGCAGCTTGCATTAAATTACCTAAGGCTAAGTAAACTTGCTTGGCTGCCCAATCTTCTTTGGTTGTTTGTGGTAAATCCACCAATTTAGACTTTGCAAATTCTCCGTAACCTTTTAATGTGTCTGCTGGAATATTTCTTGTCTCAGACACATTAGTTAGGTAATCATCCACAAGCTCTCCACCAAAATCTTTTTGATGAGCAAAAACAATAAGATGAGAAGCATCTGTTATTTGTGATTGTCCCCAAGATACTGGCTTTAATTGTTCTCTTATTTCAGGATTTGTAATGACAAATACGTGGTATGGTTGTAGCCCATATGAAGATGCACTTAATCTTGTTGCTTCTAATAAAAGATCTAGTTCTTTATTTGATATTTTTTTTGAGCTATCAAATTTTTTTGTGGCGTAACGCCAAGTTCTGTTTTCTAAAATCGTATTCATTTCTATTTTTAAAATTTATCTAATAGTTTGTTCAGTTGCACTAATTCAGCGTTGGAGAACTCGCTAAGTATCTCCTCTTCCTTTTCAAATAACATGCCATCAATCTCGTTTAAGAAAGCTAATCCAACATCCGTAATGCTAATTTCTACTTTTCTTCTATTATGCTTGCAAACAGATCTGTTGACATATTGTTTGGCGATGAGCTTATCTACTAACCTAGTGGTGTTACTCATTTTGGTAACCATTCTTTCATTAATGGTACATAAATTAGCTGGTTTACCTTTCTGACCTCTTAAAATTCGTAAGACATTAAACTGTTGAACAGATATTTCAAATGGCTTTAATGTTAATGCTACCTGCTCATTTACTTTGTTTTGAACCAAGGACAAATGAATGATAGTCCTCTTTTTAATAGGAATATCTGTATTCGTTTTTATGGCTTGTTCAACATTCATGTCGTTACAATAATTGTATATACAAATGTATATTTAATCTTCTTAAGTATGAGCTGTTTTTAAATTAAATTTTTGTTAAAATGAGACATAGAAGAATTTTGATTTCAAAAAGAAAGTAAAGCTGAAAGTAAATTGTTTTAAGACATGACTATTATCATTAGTCTATGATGACCCTAGTAAAGCGAAAGATTAGGATTAGTTTTTATCTATGCTATAAGGTGTCTAAAATATATTGTTAAATGGAATTATTCACTTCTCTTGGAATTGGTTGATAGTAATTTTGGGTTAATTTTCTAGAATAACTTATTTTTGACTTGAAAATAAATACAAGGTAATATGGCAGATTTATCACAAGAGGAATGGGCGAGTAAATTAAGTGAAGATGATAACGCTTTAATTCTTGATGTTCGTACAGAAGAAGAACTAGAGGATGGTTATATCCCAAATGCTAAACACATAGATATTTATTTGGGTCAAGGCTTTATTGATGAGCTTGAAAAACTGGATAAGACCAAAAACTATTACGTTTATTGTAGATCTGGAAATCGTAGTGGCCAAGCTTGCGCCATTATGAATAGTATAGGATTTGATAATACACAGAACTTGTCAGGCGGGTTTATGAACTGGGAAGGAGAAGTTGCAGAATAACAAATGAATATTTTTTGAGATTAAAGACCTGCTTTACGGCGGGTTTTTTATTTTTATAGAATGAAAGAGGATTTATTACACTATATCTGGAAGTATAAAAAATACCCACTATCCGGCTTAAGTACTACCTCTGGAGACGTTGTGATTGTACAAAATTCTGGAACACACAATCACTTAAGTGGTCCAGATTTTTTTAATGCTAGTCTTGTTATTAATGGTCAGCTATGGGCTGGTAATGTAGAGATTCATATTAAATCTTCTGACTGGTATGCTCATGGTCATGAAACGGATACTAATTATGACAACGTAATACTCCATGTAGTTTGGGAAGAAGATGTCTCCGTTTTTAGGTCCGATGGCTCTGAGATTCCTACTTTAGAACTCAAAAACTATATAAACAAGGAATTGCTGCAGAACTATAAAAACTTATTTGAGCAAAAACCTGATACCTTTATTAATTGCGGTACCGATATTACAGCTATTTCTGCGTTTGACTTTGCAAATTGGAAGGAGCGATTATATTTTGAGCGATTAGAAAGAAAATCTGATTTGATTTACAAACTTTTAGAAGAATCTAAGAACGACTGGGAAAAGGTCCTTTTTGTTCTATTGTTAAAAAATTTCGGATCTAAAATTAATGGCGAAGTATTTTATGAGTTAGGTAGATATATTGATTTTTCTATCGTTAGAAAATTACAGAACAAACCTAAGGAATTGGAAGCGCTTCTTTTTGGATTAACAGGTTTGTTAGAGGTGCAAGAGGATACTTACCAAAAAGAATTAAGAGATATGTATGATTTTTTGTGTCATAAGTATCGAATAGAAAAATCAGATTTTTTAAAAGTACAGTTCTTTAAACTTAGACCTTCAAATTTCCCAACTATTAGACTTTCGCAGTTTGCCCAATTGTACGCATCTGTTTATGCGCTCTTTCAAAAAGTAGTTCAGTTAGAAGGGCTTAATCTACATGAAGTCTTCTCGTTTAAAACAAGTGCCTATTGGGAAACACATTATACCTTTGGTAAGGTATCAAAACCAAGTTCAAAAAAAATATCGAAACAGTTTATTGACCTTTTAATTATCAATACGATTTTACCCTTGCGATTTTGTTATTTAAAACAGCATGGAATAGCCATTTCAGATGTATTTACTAGGCCTATTCTTACGATTGCTCCAGAAAAGAATAGTATTATCAAAAAATATCAAACTCTTGGTGTATTTGTAGAGAACGGAAAGGATAGTCAATCACTATTGGAACTTTATACTAATTATTGTGTAAAGAACAAATGCTTAGAATGTGCTGTAGGAGCAAAATTATTAACTTTAAAGGCTTAATTTTAGCTCATGAACAGTTTGTATGATTTGTTGCATTATCTTCAAAAAAGGGGATTTGAGGTTTGTCGTAGAATTGCAGAACGATTTGGTATTCGAACAAGAGTTGTTCGTACTTCCTTTATATATTTAACTTTTGTGACTCTAGGGTTTGGTTTTGCATTGTATCTTTTTTTAGCTTTTTGGTTAAAAATAAAGGATTTACTGTATACCAAGAGAACATCTGTTTTTGATTTGTAGAAATGATAAAATTTTTTCGTTCTAAAATATATGTAGCATTACTTTTAGTAGTTATTGTGCTGCTTTTCGGTGTCTTGGGTTATCGGTTCATATCTGATTATTCTTGGATAGATGCGCTGTATATGACCATAATAACGGTTACCACTGTGGGCTTTTCAGAGGTAAGACCTATGGGTCCCGAAGGAAAGATATTTACGGTCTTGCTTATTCTTACTAGTGTTTTTACCGTTGGTTTCGCTATTTCGGTAGTAACCGAGTACATTTTAAGCAGGAACTCATTACAAATCTTAAAAAAAAAGAGAGTGAAAAAAACTATCGATAATTTGTCAGATCACGTTGTTGTTTGTGGTTTTGGTAGGAATGGCATGCAGGCTTCAGAACGACTTAAAGCTTATGGTAAGCCTTTTGTAATAGTAGAAAAGGACAAAGAAGTCATAGATAAATACGAAGACGAAGTGTTGTTCGTAGAGGGAGATGCAAATGATGACGACGTACTATTAAATGCAGGTGTTGAACGCGCTCAATTCCTTATTACTGCCCTTCCAGATGATGCTGCAAATTTATTTGTGGTTTTATCTGCTAGACAATTGAATAAGAAACTATTTATCATTAGCCGGGCGTCTCTAGTAAATTCACAAAAAAAGCTACTTTTAGCAGGAGCAAATAAGGTAATTATGCCGGATAAAATTGGTGGTGATCATATGGCATCGCTTGTGGTAATGCCCGATTTGATCACTTTTATGGATAAGTTATCTATGGAGGGAGAGCATACCACTAATTTAGAGGAAGTAGCTATTGAGGACTTTGCAGACCAGGTAGATTGTAATTCACTTAGAGATCTAGATTTACGCAGAAAAACGGGATGCACTATTATTGGCTATATTGCTCCAGATGGAGAGTATATTATTAACCCAGAAGCAGATTTAAAATTGCAGCCTAAAAGTAAAGTCATCGTTTTAGGACGTCCTGAGCAAATCAAAAAGTTAAACGAAATGTTTCATATTGATTAAGAATCTTTTGGAGGTTTATTTGATTGACGGCATTATTTTTAGGATATTACCATCTTTTACAAACTAATTTAATTTTTAAAAAACCAAAAATTATGAAGTATAGACTTCTAACTCTTCTTACCTTTTTAGTTCCATTTGTCACTTTTTCTCAGGAAAAAGGGCTTGATGAAATAGTGAATGATGCATTTATGCCATTTGCTACTTGGTGGGAAAATACAGTCTTAACACCAATTCCTATTGCTGGGTATGATATACCTATTGTATTGATTCTTCTGATTTTGGGTGCTACTTTTTTTACTATATATTTTAAATTTCCTGGTATTTCTAAATTTGGTTTAGCAATTAATACCGTACGAGGTAAGTATGATGAAATGGACCATCATGGAGTGGAAAAATCAGAACTTAATGTTGTTGATGGTGATTTAGTTGATACAATTGCAGATGAAAGTAAAGAAGGAGAAGTAAGTCATTTTCAGGCACTGGCAACTGCAGTTTCTGGTACGGTTGGTCTTGGGAATATTGCTGGTGTAGCAGTAGCTATCGCTTTAGGTGGTCCTGGAGCAACCTTTTGGATGATTGTTTGTGGATTAATAGGAATGTCTACCAAGTTTGTAGAATGTACACTTGGTGTAAAATATAGAGATGTGGGTGCAGACGGAACCGTTTATGGAGGTCCTATGTACTATTTATCTAGAGGTTTAAAAGAAAGAGGCTTTACCGGTTTAGGAAAAGTTTTAGGGGTTGTTTTCGCTATACTTTGTGTTGGTGCATCTTTTGGAGGTGGAAATGCTTTTCAATCAAACCAAGCAGCTGTTCAATTAACTTCAATGTTTAATTTGGAAGGTGGTGCAACAGGAGTTATAATTGGTGTAGTTATGGCGATTTTAGTTGGAATCGTTATTATTGGCGGAATAAAAAAAATAGCAAGTGTTACAGAGAAAATAGTACCCTTTATGGCTGGTATTTATGTCCTAGCATCTTTGGTTATAATTTTTGCTAATATTGAATATGTAGGAGAAGCATTCGGAATGATTTTTTCTGGAGCTTTCACTCCTGAAGCAGGACTAGGAGGAATTGTTGGTGTAATCATTGTTGGTTTTCAACGTGCAGCATTTTCAAATGAGGCAGGAGCAGGTTCTGCTGCTATTGCTCACTCGGCGGTAAGAACAAAGTATCCTGCAAGTGAAGGTGTTGTTGCACTATTGGAGCCATTCATAGACACTGTAGTTATATGTACAATGACCGCTTTAGTAATTATTTTCTTTAATATGGATACTGGCGCGTTTGATTATGGTAATGCGATTGGGAGTACTGTTTTATTAAATGATACAGGTGCTTATGTAGGTGGTGTTGATTTAACCTCAATGGCTTATGATTCAGTCATTCCTGGGTTTAGGTATGTATTGACTATTGCAATTATAATGTTTGCCTTCTCTACAATGATTTCATGGTCTTACTATGGTCTTCAGTCTTGGAAATTTTTATTTGGAAGAGGTAAGGCTGCCGATACAGTTTATAAAATTTTATTCTTACTTTTTGTAGTTATTGGAGCTGCTGCGACTTTAGACGCAGTAATTAAGTTTTCAGATGCTATGATCTTGGCGCTAGTATTTCCAAATATGATTGGTTTATTGTTTTTATTCCCAAGAGTTAAGGAGGAGTTAGTTAAATATATGACTGACATAAAAGCAAACTTTAAATAGTAATTAATTGAAAAGTTTCAAATCCCACTTCAAGTTCAATAAACAAGAACGAAGTGGGATTTTCTTTTTGTTACTTCTACTAGTTCTTTCACAAATAGGCTATTATTTGTACAACAACTATGTTGTTAGTGGTGTATCATCTATCACTATTGATGCTGAGACACAAGCTCAAGTTTTAAAATTAAAGAAGAATTCAATAGTAAAGGATACTAATAAAATACATCCATTTAACCCTAACTTCATAACAGATTACAAAGGCTATACCTTAGGACTTTCTGTTGAAGAAATAGATAGGTTACATGACTTTAGGGCTACTAATACATATGTAAATTCCTCCAAGGAATTTCAAAAGGTAACCAGGGTTTCAGACTCGCTTCTTGAGCTTATAGCCCCCTATTTTAAGTTTCCAGATTGGGTGTCTAATAAAACCATTAGTACCCCTCAAAAGCAAAACAACTACAATAGGTTTAAGGAGGCTGCAGCGATTGTTGACTTAAATACAGTAACAATAGATGACTTAAAGTCTATTAGTGGTATAGGGGAGATCCTAGCAACACGCATTATCAAGTTTAGAGATAGGTTAGGTGGGTTTTTAATAGATGACCAGCTATCAGATGTGTATGGGTTAAAGCCAGACGTTGTAGAAAGAGCGCTTCTTCGTTTTCGTGTTCTCAAAATACCTGAGATTGAAAAAATGGATATTAATACAGCAACTGCTGAAGAATTAGCAGAGTTAGTGTATATCCAAAAAAGTGTTGCTTATGATATAGTAGCTTTTAGAGATCGTAACAACGGTATTCGTTCTTTTGATGAATTGTTAGAAATTGAGCATTTTCCCGCTGATAGAATTAATAGAATTGCTTTATATTTGTTCCTAAAAAAATAAGGCTATGCAGGGAATGTACTTCACTGAAGAACATCAATTATTTAGAGAAAGTCTTAAGGACTTTTTGAAAAAAGAGGTTGTTCCACACATAGAAAAGTGGGAGCAGACGGGCACAATTGAAAGGTTTATTTGGCAAAAATTCGGGGAAATGGGATTTTTTGGTCTTGCTACTCCCGAACAAGACGGTGGTATGGGGCTAGATTTGTTCTATACAATTGTTCTATTGGAAGAATTGCAGAAAATCAATTCAGGCGGTTTTGCTGCTGCTATTTGGGCACATGTCTATTTGGCAATGACTCATTTAAATAAAAACGGAAACAAGTATCAAAAAGATACGTATTTAAAACCCTCTGTAAATGGCAATCTTATTGGATGTTTAGGGGTTTCTGAGCCTTTTGGCGGAAGTGATGTTGCAGGAATGCGAACTACGGCCATAAAACAAGGTGATAATTATATAGTAAATGGTTCAAAGACATTTATTACCAATGGCGTATATGCAGATTATGTAATCTTGGCAGCAAAGACGAATCCAGAATTGGGGAATAAAGGTATTAGCATTCTTATCGTTGATTTAAAGAGTGAAGGAGTTTCTGCTAATAAATTAAATAAATTAGGGTGGAGAGCATCAGATACAGCTGAGCTTGCCTTTGATAATGTTGTGGTTCCCGCTTCCAATTTAATGGGTGCTGAGGGTACAGGGTTTAACTTTATCATGGAGGCTTTTGCATTAGAACGATTAATTATGGGGGTAAACGCCCATGCTAGAGCGGAATATGCGTTAGATTATGCACTACAATATATGTCAGAAAGGGAGACCTTCGGAAAGACTATAGATCAATATCAGGCTTTAAGACATCGCTTTGTGGATCACTATGCAGACATGGATATGTGTAAACTTTACAATTATCACGTAGTTGATAGAATGGATAAAGGAGAATATGTGGTTAAGGAGGCTACTATTTCCAAGCTTAAGTCTACAAAAATGGCCGATGAGGTCATTTATTCCTGTTTACAATTTTTAGGAGGCTATGGTTATATGGAAGACTATCCTATGGCAAGAATGTTTAGAGACAGTAGGCTAGGTCCTATAGGTGGTGGTACTTCAGAAATTTTAAAAGAAATTATAGCAAAAATAGTAATTGATAAAAAAGATTACAAAGCGCCAAAAGATTAATTTTTTCAATTGATTTGGAATAATTACTGTAATAATCATTTGTATACTAAAATATAGTTCTATATTTGCGCCCTTAATCACTAAAGAAAGGAGGTTGTAGCCCATGTTAATTATACCAATAAAAGAAGGAGAAAACATCGATAGAGCTTTAAAGCGCTTCAAGCGAAAGTTCGATAAAACAGGTACAATGAGACAGTTGAGAAAACGTCAGCAGTTTAATAAACCGTCGGTAGTGCGAAGAGCACAGATTCAAAAAGCACAGTACATTCAAGGTCTTAGAGATCAAGAAGAAATCTAGAGCTATTGTACATCAAAATAGAAAATCCCGCATTATGCGGGATTTTTTTGTTTTGATATCAAAATAAAATCAAGTATTGCTACCTTTGGTTTATGGTTCTTCAAGAATTTATTTCCTATCTGTCTCTAGAGAAAAATTATTCTAGTCATACCGTGTTGGCTTACAGGAAGGATTTAGAGGAATTTTCAATCTTTTGTTCTTTAAGTTATGATTCTTTAGACATTAATCAAATTGATTATGTGGTTGTAAGAAGTTGGTTGGTGCAGCTATCGGAGAGTGGTATTTCTAACAGATCTATAAATAGAAAAATAGCTTCATTAAAATCTTACTACCGTTTTCTTCAAAAAATTGGAGAAATAATGATTAACCCTCTAGCTAAGCATAAAGCGCTTAAAACATCAAAAAAAATTGAAATTCCATTTTCTGAAGTTGAAATGGATGCAGTGCTGTCTAATATTATTTACAGTGATGATTTTGAAGGTAAGCGTGATCAACTGATGATTAATTTACTTTATGCCACAGGAATGCGAAGGGCTGAGCTTATAAATTTAAAATTACCAGATATAGATTTTGAGTCTAATTCTATTAAGGTTCTGGGAAAACGCAACAAGGAGCGCTTAATTCCTATGCTGGCAGTATTAAAGCCTTATTTTTTAGCTTATTATAATGAGAGATCAAAAATAGAAAGTGGTCAAGAAATTAACTATGTTTTTGTGTCCAAGCAAGGAAATAAAATATATGAAACACTTGTGTATAGGGTTATAGATAAGTACTTTAAAGAGGTGTCGTCTAAAGTGAAAAAAAGTCCACATATTCTTAGGCATACTTTTGCTACTCATTTATTAAATAAGGGTGCAGACTTAAATGCTGTAAAGGAGTTGTTGGGGCATTCTAGTTTAGCTTCAACACAAGTTTACACACACAATAGTATAGCTGAGCTAAAAAAAGTTCATGCGTTTGCCCATCCAAGAGCTAGTAAGGGATAGTTATTTAACCGAATTACTTTGTCCCTAGTCCCTGAGTTGGATAAAAATCATTTTGACATGTTTTTTTTTAGAACCTGAATTTAAAATTAATAGTAATTGGCAGCTATTATTTAGTTGATTTTTAATTTCATCTCTGTTTTAGAAAGATATTTGAGATAAAATAGAAGAACATGGCTTTTAAATTTAACCTAAAGTATACTCGTAATTGCTTGGAAAGAAAGGGTATTAAAAGAAAAGATAAAATAAGGTGGAAAGTTGAAGTAAAATTTTTCGAATTTTGTTTTGAATAAACAAATAAATCTATACATTTGCAGTCCGTTAGAAATAGCGGACTTTTTTATGTTTAAAAAAGTATTAAAAGTGCCGATGTAGCTCAGCTGGCTAGAGCAGCTGATTTGTAATCAGCAGGTCGTGGGTTCGAGTCCCTCCATCGGCTCTTAAGTTCTTAAAATACTGGTTAATAGGGGAGATACTCAAGCGGCCAACGAGGGCAGACTGTAAATCTGCTGACTACGTCTTCGCAGGTTCGAATCCTGCTCTCCCCACTTTAACTTAAAAACAGTATTTTTATAAAATTTTGAAAATTAATAAGCGGGAGTAGCTCAGTTGGTAGAGCGTCAGCCTTCCAAGCTGAATGTCGCCGGTTCGAACCCGGTCTCCCGCTCTATTTTTTTTTGTTATTGAAAACTATAATTTTAATAGGATTTTAGTAATAAAAAACAAGTCGTAGCTTTTTAAGGAGTAGGTTATTTTTTTATGTTGCTCTTTAATTATTTGATAAAATTGTCATTCTTGCTAAGGCAGGAGTTCAATTTATCTTATAAATGAGATTCGTTGGATTCGACACTTTACGCCGGTGTAGCTCAGGGGTAGAGCGTTTCCTTGGTAAGGAAGAGGTCACGAGTTCGAATCTCGTCATTGGCTCAATTATAGAATAAATTTGTACACTAAATATAAACTAAGATTAAAATTCATTAAACATGGCAAAGGAAAAATTTGACCGTTCCAAACCGCACTTAAATATTGGTACCATTGGACACGTGGATCACGGTAAAACTACATTGACTGCAGCTATAACAACTGTTTTAGCAAATGCTGGTCTTTCTGAGTTGAGAAGTTTCGATTCTATCGATAACGCTCCTGAAGAAAAAGAAAGAGGTATTACCATTAACACATCGCACGTAGAGTATTCTACTGCAAATCGTCACTATGCGCACGTTGACTGTCCAGGTCACGCTGATTACGTAAAGAACATGGTTACTGGTGCTGCTCAGATGGATGGCGCTATTTTAGTGGTTGCTGCTACTGATGGACCAATGCCACAAACTCGTGAGCACATTCTTTTAGGACGCCAGGTTGGTATTCCTAGAATGGTTGTATTCATGAATAAAGTGGATATGGTTGATGATGAAGAATTAATCGAGCTTGTTGAAATGGAAGTAAGAGAATTACTTTCTTTTTATGAGTATGATGGAGATAATGGTCCTGTAATTGCTGGTTCTGCATTAGGTGCATTGAACGGAGAGCAAAAATGGGTTGACACGGTTATGGAATTGATGGATGCTGTTGATGCATGGATTGAACTTCCTAAGAGAGATGTTGAAAAAGATTTCTTAATGCCTGTTGAAGATGTATTTACGATTACTGGTCGTGGTACTGTTGCAACAGGACGTATTGAGACTGGTGTTGCAAATACAGGTGATGCAGTTGATATCATTGGTATGGGTGCTGAGAAATTGTCTTCTACTGTTACTGGTGTTGAAATGTTCCGTAAGATATTGGATAGAGGTGAAGCTGGAGATAACGTAGGTATCTTATTAAGAGGTATTGAAAAATCTCAAATTAGTCGTGGAATGGTAATCTGTAAGCCAGGTTCTGTTAAGCCACATGCTAAGTTTGAAGCTGAAGTTTATGTATTGAAAAAAGAAGAAGGTGGTCGTCACACACCATTTCATAATAACTACCGTCCGCAGTTCTATGTAAGAACTACAGATGTTACAGGTAACATTTCGCTTCCAAGTGGTGTTGAAATGGTAATGCCTGGTGATAACTTAACTATTATAGTTGAGTTGATTCAGCCAATTGCATTGAGTGTAGGTCTTCGTTTTGCTATCCGTGAAGGTGGTAGAACTGTAGGAGCTGGTCAGGTTACTAAGATTCTTTAGTCTTAAACAATAGTTTAAAATAGTGTTACATCATAAGGGTGTCCGCCATAAGGCGGATACCTTTCGGTGTAAATAAAGATGAGTGTCCCTTGGATATTTTAATATCTGGTATGCTTTTTTAAATACGGGTGTAGCTCAGTTGGTAGAGCACTGGTCTCCAAAACCAGGTGTCGGGAGTTCGAGTCTCTTCTCCCGTGCGAGAATGTTTGTAGGTTTATAACCTTATTTAAGTTAGAAGCTAAAAATTTAGTTGAAATGATTACATATATAAAAGAAGCAGTTGAAGAGTTGAGAAATAACGTAACGCTTCCTACTAGAGCCGAATCGTCAAACCTTATGGTTGTGGTTGCTGTATTTTCTATCCTTTTTGCTTTAGCTACTTGGGGTGTAGATACGGTTTTTAGTAAAATCATAAAATTATATTTTAACAACGTTCTAAATTAAGTTAAGCTCTATGTCAGAAGTTTTAGAAAAGAAGTGGTACGTAGTAAGAGCTGTAAGTGGTCAGGAGAATAAAATCAAGGGCTATATAGAAAGTGAAGTAGAACGTCATGGTTTTTCAGATTATTTGGAGGATGTATTGGTGCCTACGGAAAAAGTTGTTCAAATAAGAAAGGGCAAAAAAATAAATAAAGAGAGAGTATATTTTCCAGGCTACATAATGGTGAAAGCTAATTTAGGTGGTGAGATGGTCCATATTATTCGTTCCATTACTAATGTTATCGGTTTTCTGGGTGAAACTAAAGGAGGAGACCCTGTGCCATTAAGAAAAGCGGAAGTAAACAGGATGTTAGGTAAGGTGGATGAATTAACTATTAATACTGATAGTGTCGCTATTCCTTTTGTGTTTGGCGAGACTGTTAAGGTTATTGATGGTCCTTTTAATGGTTTCAATGGAACTGTTGAGAAAATAAATGAAGAAAAGCGTAAGCTAGAAGTAATGGTGAAGATTTTTGGAAGAAAAACACCATTAGAGTTAAGCTATATGCAAGTAGAGAAAATTTAAGATAATTGTTACATATTTAAAAGTTGTGTTGCTTCCATCAGCACGCTTTCAATTTAATTTTAAACAATGGCAAAAGAAATAGGTAAAGTAGTTAAGCTACAAGTTAGGGGAGGTGCAGCGAATCCATCGCCACCGGTTGGACCCGCCTTAGGTGCTGCCGGTGTGAACATCATGGAATTCTGTAAGCAGTTTAATGCTAGAACGCAGGATAAACCAGGTAAAGTATTGCCAGTTGTTATCACCGTTTATAAGGATAAGTCTTTTGACTTCCTTGTTAAAACACCACCAGCGGCAGTTCAGCTATTG